>DASVZE010000063.1:0-1888 GCA_036391775.1 Chloroflexota bacterium
GCGCGTTCTCGATGGCGATCGCTGCCTGCGAGGCGAACAGGCTCAACAGGTCCAGGTCCTCCCCACTGAACGCTTCGCTCTCTTCCCGCTCCACGTCCAGCACCCCCACCACCACCTCTCCTCTCTTCAACGGCAGGGCAAGCTCGCACCGAATTTCCTTGATACCGTGATCGATATAGCCGGAAAAGGTCTGTACATCCGGCACCACAAGCGGTTCACCGCTCTGAAACGCGGTGCCGGTAATGCCCTGGCCGAACGGGATCTTCAGTGTCCGGCGTTGCTCTTCGCTCAAGGGGCCGACTGTGCTCGCCACGTTGAGCTGAGATTTGGAATGGTCAGGCAATAAGATTGCCGCGAAAAAGTACGGTACAACGTCTCGTATCCGCTCCAGAATGGTATCGAGAACCGTTCTAAGCTCGAGCGAGCTAGTGATGGCTTGAGCGGCACCCAGGAGCGCTTCCATCTGGCGCACCGACTCCTGGCTCTGCTGGTAGAGTCGGGCATTCTCGATGGCAACTGCTGCCTGCGCGGCAATCACCAGCAGCGTCTGGACATCGTCATCGCTGTAGGCATGCGGCCGCTTGCTCTGCACCGTCATGGCCCCGATGGTTCGACTCCCCGTATTCAGCGGGACAAAGATACCCGACTCGCTGTCATCGCTGCCCACGATGATGCTATCCGGCAGACTGTTGGCGCGCGCGTATACCAGAAAACCCTCGGGAGTATGAAAGAGAAAGGGTACACCCCTCGAAATGACAGTGCTGGTCACCGTGTTGCCGTAGGGGACCTCGAGATTCAGGGAGAGCTTGCCGCTTTCACGCAGGTAGGGAATCTCGATGACTTTTTGTTCCGGACGATGCAGGGCGACGAAAAACTGCGAGGTATCCATCACCCGGCCGACCTGTTGATACATCGTCTCGTAAAGCGTGCCGAGATCTAGCGCGGACGAGAGCACACGACTAATTTCATTCAGTGTGTGCAGACGCTGGGTTTGTTGAAGCAGAGATCGATCAGCGGACTGCTCCGGCCCGTGCAACTCCATATGGCCTCGCTTGAGGTTGAGTCTATCGGAGCACCGAACAGGATTCAATACTACTTTCGTTCTGTACGGTCTACTCCTACGGACAACCCACAAAACAACACGTTTCCAGGTTCAAATTCACGTTTAATACACCAGCCGTACACTATGGTGTTGACGTAACAGGAGTGATTACCTTTTGCATATCCTGATAGTCGAAGATGAACGCCGGCTGGCGAATCTCGTTCGGCGAGCCCTTGAGGAGGAGGGGCACGTCGTCGATATGTCGCAGGATGGTGCCGAGGGCCTCGATATGGCACAGGGTACTCAATACGACCTCTTGATTCTCGATCTGATGCTGCCTCATGTCGACGGCATCGAGATCTGCCGCAGGTTGCGCAAGCAGGACAATGATGCGCGGATTTTGATGCTCACCGCGCGCGACGCTGTGGAGGACCGGGTCATGGGGCTGGAATCGGGTGCCGATGACTATCTGGTCAAGCCGTTTTCCTTTTCAGAGCTGGTCGCGCGTGTCAAAGCGTTGGCGCGCCGCCAGGTCCAGCCCCACTCCGAGGAGGAGCTGCGTGCCGGTGACCTGGTATTGGATGTGGCCCGCCGTGAGGTCAAGCGCGGCGATACGCCAATCGAGCTGACTGCCAAGGAGTTTCAGCTGCTCGAGTTCCTCATGCGCAATGCGGGCCATGTACTGACGCGTACCCAGATACTCGACCACGTTTGGGGCTATAACTTCGACTCATTCAGCAATGTGGTAGACATTTATGTCCACTATCTTCGCAACAAGATCGACAAGGACTTCCCGGAACCGCTGATCAAGACCGTGCGCGGCGTCGGATACACGCTTCGAGCCTG
>DASVZE010000064.1:0-3098 GCA_036391775.1 Chloroflexota bacterium
GCGCGTTCTCGATGGCGATCGCTGCCTGCGAGGCGAACAGGCTCAACAGGTCCAGGTCCTCCCCACTGAACGCTTCGCTCTCTTCCCGCTCCACGTCCAGCACCCCCACCACCACCTCTCCTCTCTTCAACGGCAGGGCAACTTCCGATCCCACGGGAAAACCGTCGCCGACATAATCAGGGAATTCCGGCACGTCGGGGGCATAGATCATATCTCCCGTCTCGAAAGCCTTGCCCGTCACTCCTTTGCCGAAAGGCACCCGGATGCGCTTCCGGCGCTCCGCGGCGCGAAAACCCGCGCTGCCGACGATCTCGAGATATCTTTCCGCGTAATTGGGCATCAGAACGGCGGCGATGAAATACGGCGCCACCTCGCGCATGCTCTGCAGTATGGCCTCAAGTACGCGCTGCAGCTCGAGCGAGCTGGTGATGGCTTGAGCGGCACCCAGGAGTGCTTCCATCTGGCGCACCGACTCCTGGCTCTGCTGGTAGAGCCGGGCATTCTCGATGGCAACCGCTGCCTGCGCGGCAATCACCAGCAGCGTCTGGACATCGTCATCGCTGTAGGCATGCGGCCGCTTGCTCTGCACCGTCATGGCCCCGATGGTTCGACTCCCCGTATTCAGCGGGACAAAGATACCCGACTCGCTGTCTTCCTGGCCGATAATGCCGCTCTGCAGGCCATGATCGCGCTCGAACTGATGGAACTCCTCCGGCGTGTCGAACCGAAATGGAACGCGATCCGCGATCACGGCGCCGGTAGTCGATCCTTCCAGGGCGAACTCCTGGTCGCGATAGAGAATTCCTTCTTCCTGTAGATAGGGGGCGCGAATAACGCCGCAATCCGGCTGATACAGGGCGATGAAGAACTGGCTGGTATCCATAAGCCGTCCCACCTGCTCATAGATGGTGGCGTAGAGCGCCTGGAGATCGAGGGTCGACGCCAGGACACGGCTGATCTGATTGAGGGTTTCCAGGCGACTCGCCTGCTGCCTCAAATCACCCGTATTCAGATCGCCTGACTCCACGTTCTTCTCTCCCCCCTGCTTCATCTCTCCTCTTTCTACGCCGGCCAACGGAGACGCCTTTACATTACATCGACTCCGCCATCCCTCAGTGTCCTTGTAAGCGACTCATCGTTCTCGGCAAAGACGGCACGCGTCGCCTCCAACAGAACGGTCGCTTTGATTCCGGCACTGCCGGCATCCAGGGCGCTGGAGCGCACGCAGAAATCGAACGCAAGCCCAACCACGTCGATCCCCTCCACCTCCATGGCCTTGAGGTAGGCCTGTAAACCGGGATCAGCAAAAGCGGAGTATGCTTCACGATCTCGCTTTGTCCCTTTGCGCACGATGAGATCAAAGCGGACGGTATCGAGGTCCGGGTGGAAGTCGGCGCCGTGACTCCCTGCCACGCAGTGCACGGGCCATAGGTCGAGGGGGACACCGTCGATGACGGACGTAGTAAAAGGCTGCAAGCCATGCGTCCCGGCGAACGAGACGTGATCAGGCGGATGCCAGTCCTGCGTCGCCACGACCAAACTGTATTGGGGCATGAGACGGTTGATTACCGGCACCACGGCGTCACCGCCGGGTACGGCCAGCGCGCCCCCGGGACAAAAGTCGTTCTGCACATCGACTACCAGTAGCGCA
This sequence comes from Chloroflexota bacterium, assembly GCA_036391775.1. Classification (GTDB taxonomy): domain Bacteria; phylum Chloroflexota; class UBA5177; order UBA5177; family UBA5177; genus DASVZE01. The sequence goes on from DASVZE010000064.1 coordinate 1,652, forward strand.
CGCACGTGAGACGGTTCCTTTCAGCCCATGCTCACTATCAGTGTACCCGCCCCTCAAAAGACCCTTTCACCGTTCAGGCGGCATCTCCACACGCTTGCAGCGGCTCCAATTTCTGGAGTAGCTCGACAAGTGGAACAGCACTGAGCGAGGGAAGGCGTAGGTCGGCCGCGCTGAGATCCAGGCCGCTGGTCATGGGGTTGGGCACGGCCACGCAGAGAAGTTCCGCACGTTTGGCCGCCAGGATTCCGTTAGGCGAATCCTCCAGTGCCACGGCTCGATTTGCCGAAACGCCCAGCGCGTCGAGCGCCGCAAGATACAGGTCCGGCTCGGGTTTGGCCCGGCGGCCCGCGCTCCAGCATTGCACCGACACCCAGGCATCAAGAATGTCGAGGCGATCGAGATGGCCCACAACCCATGCCGAGGACGAGCTCGAGGCCACGGCGAGCATTAGACCGTGCTCGCCGGCGGCCGCGATGTAGTCCGTCACGCCCGGAAGCAGAGGTGTTTGCTCGAGAAGCTCGTGATAGCGGCGGCGTTGTCTGAGTCGAAGCGTCTCGCCGTCAAGTGCACGTCCTACCTCGTTCTCGAGATAGCGGACGGGGTCAAAGTAATCGGCAGAGCGGCCGATGCAGTCGACCCAGACTTCGAGAGGAAGGTGGGCCCCATATTCTTGGAAGATCTCCAGCCAGGCATGGTAACACGGTTCTTCGGTCTCGAGAATCAGTCCATCAAAGTCGAAAATCAACGCTTCAAACACGCGTTCAGGTCTCCTCTCATCGCCCTCAGACGCACGCCGTATGGTGTGGTCACTTCATGGTACGGGTTGCGACATGTCGCAATCCCTGCCGGATGACGCAGACCGTGATCCGCGCGACTCGTTATCCCAGAGTGCCACCGGGCAAGATCATGCGGGTATAGACCAGGAGCTTATGATCGTAGCCTGTGCCGTCGTGGTGGAAGGTACCCGCGCAGGTTACCAGCGTCATGCCGCGCTGTGCCGAGCGGCTGAACATCCACCGAACCGGAAGGGCGTTATTGACATAGGTCTGCTTCCACATGACGCGAAACGAGATTGTCCGGTTTCCCGGGTATGCGACGCGAACCACGTCACCGGGAACCAATGTGCCCAGATTCCAGAAAACGGCCGGACAACAGGTGGAATCGAGGTGACCGAATACAGTGGCAATGCCCTGATCGCCCGGCCTCGGACCCAGATCGTACCAGGCGACGTCGCTCCACTTATAGGGCGCGGACAGGTCGGCCGGATTGCGAAAGGCAAGGCTCTCCACGCTTGCCTGGACCTTGAGGCGCGGAATAGAGATCTGTTTGGGCCAGCCCGGCGGCACCAGATTCACTTTGGTGGCTGCCGATACGTGGGCGGTGGACGCGAGCAAAGCGGTCAGGGTAAGGGCGCCGCCCGAGACAGCGCGGCGAAAGCGAGGCATCG
>DASVZE010000065.1:0-5157 GCA_036391775.1 Chloroflexota bacterium
GTCCTTGGGTTCTCTACTCCGTGATACGGTCCCCACGTTGCCCCCTGGTTGAGATATGTCTTCACGGACCACGGTCCTGGCGGGCCGGTATGAGGCTCGTTGCGCAGGTCGACGCCCACCACTGTCGAGTCTCCTTTATAACGCGCAGCGAGCAGTTTCCAATCGCGTAGCCAGGCAGTCTCAGGATATTTCGCCGTATACCAGAGTCCGTTTTCCTGCGGATCGGTACCAACAGTCGACCGGTGGTCTTCGAGGATGATCCGCAGCCCGTGAGCGCGAGCCGACTGAACGATGCGATCCATGACGTCCAGTGCATGTAAACCTTGCAGTGCGGGATTCGCAGCAAGTCCTTTGCTCAGAATCGGGTTCAGTTCGACCAGCTGATTCGAGAAGGGAAGGCGAATGGTATTGAATCCGAGACCGGCAATCGTTGACATGATGTCGTCAAGGGGCCGTGTATCAAGGCCCGCGGGTACATAGTTGTAATTCTGCATTCCACCCCAATTTACCGCTGCTATCCGTACCGGTCTTCCGCGCACATCGACGATGCGATTGCCCGCTGTATGCCAAAAGCCGTCCTGCAATTCGGCATTGCCGGCCAGATTCAGTTGGTGCCGGCGTAGTTCCGGATAGAACGACAAATGCGGCACACTCGTCAAACCACCGACTGATCCGTGACTCCAGACGGCGATCGCGAGCTCATTGGTGCCGTTGGGATTCAGAAGTCCTTGCGGCAAGTAGAACACGTGCTGTGGCCCGAGCTGCTGCCAGTAACGGCCGACCAGCCAGCCGTTCAGCCAGATTGTTGCTTTGCTGGATACCGCCGGGATCGCCAGGCCCAGAGGATCACTCTCGTTGCGCGGTAGGTTAACGCTAAATGACGTGCGATACCAGCCGATGGCCGCATTCACTCCCCTCTTTGTCCACGTATCAGGAAGGGTAACCATTTGCCATTTCGAGTCATCGAAGGAAGGCAAGTACCAACCCTGTCGCTCCCCGTACAGTCCACTGGCGTTCTGTGCGCCACGAACTGGGTCGGATCCGGACTCTCCGCCCAACGCGCCTTGAATGCGCCACGTGATTGTGGCGCCAGAGTCCAGCTGCGCAGCCAGAATTCCCTGCGGGCTCTGAGCTAACGGTCCCGCGAGCCAGCCTTCGTCGTGTCCCAGGCTCTCGGTCAGCACGGAGACTACGTTGTCCGCTCCTTGACGTACGAGTCCGGCGGGGATGGAGTACTGGACCAACTGGCCATACGGATGTGGCGGGTCGGCCAGTGACGTGTCGCCGGTCCCGAGTAACGCCCCATTGAGATAGACGTCGTAGCTCTGTCTCGCCTCGAGACTGAATGTCGTTTCTTTCCCGGACCCGACGAAGTGACCGCGGTACCACACATATCCGTAATGGAAACCGTAATCGTCGGCCAGGAGGCCACTGGCGGCAGGTACGTTTGGATTCGATGTTGTCGAGTGATCCGCGACCGTCCAAGATGAATCGTCGAAAGTTGGAGAAATCTCGGGCGATTCAGGCGCGAACTTCCAGGAAGAAAGTGCCGGTACCAACTTCTGGCCAGTACCCACCAGATTGCCTAACAACGTCTCGTCCATGTACGGGTCCGGCTCTGCTGTCACTTTGCCATCTATCTTCAGGTCAGTTCCGGTCAGGCTACCGTATGCTCTGACGGAGTGTCGCGCGTTGTTGTAGAGAGTAATAGCAGATCCACCCTTCGCCTCTACCAGATCGGGGCCAGAGATAAGCATGTTGTCCGCTTCCCAATAATGCGATGCCTGCGAGGTATCCGTGATGAGGACCCGGAGCACCCCACTGGGAGTCGAGATCGAGATTGTTCTGGGCTCAGTCGTGTGCCGGTAATTCAGACGTAGCTCTCCGTTTGTTCGCGTCACGCTGACATTCGCATTGTGGACGACCGTGGCGTCACCGGCCGGAAGCGCAAAATCGGTCTCTCCCGAGGAATCTTGTGGGCCATACAGCACGAGGAAATGTCCTTCAGCCGTCGTTGCGTCGGTGAGGACCTGAGAAGTCGTGTAGTTGAGGTGAAGAGGTCCGACATCTCTGTTTTCCAGCAAAAGTGACGTTCCATGTCCAGGCACGGTGATGAAGGATCCCTGGCGCTGCGGAACGAGCCACTGGTGCCCCGCTACGTTTATCTGCAGCTTGGTTTGAACTGGGTCACCTGCATCTCCGTGCCGCAAGAAGGTAAACGCGGTGCCGCTTGAGGCATCTACTCGGCTGTGGACTGTAACGACCGGATTGGTCGCGGTGACGACCTGGGGCGCAGCGTCCGCGCCTGCGAGCGCTTCGCCAAAGCTTTGTAGGTAGAGGGCGATCCTGTGTGCGGCATAGTACGCCGGACGGAGGGCACCGGACTCTGCGATTGGCGCGCCATAATCGTATGAGGTGTACACGCCAGGCTCGCCCATGTAGCCCCAGGTGGTCCCTCCTGCAAACATGTACGTGTTCAAGACTGAGGTGCCCTGCGCGAGTGCGCTCTCGTCGAGAGCGCTGAGCCAGTCTGGTCCTAGCGTCGTAGCGATGGCTTTGTAGCCCTTTCCGCCCCAGGGATCGTACGCGCCGCCCTGCAGCTCGGCGACGAACATTGGCGTTGTGATGTGAAGCTGTGAACGAAGTGTCGTTTCCCATGTGTCAACGCCGTGAAAATGCTCATCCCACCATTGATGACAGCACTGGAAGCCGTACGGATAGCTGTCATATCCGTACAAGTCGACTAGCTGCGACCACGAGCCGTTGAAATAGAAGTCGTTGTCGAAAATAGGGACGTCGATTCCATTCCGACGCGCCAGATCGTAAAGGTTCTGCATGTATTGCTGGGAGCCGGTACTCTGGTTGTACTCATTCTCGACGCTGAGCAAAATCACCGGTCCCCCACTGGTTACCTGGTGGCGCGCCAGGATTGGAAGCAGGTGATCGTACCATTCACTGGAGTACTGCATATACAGCGCCGAATAGTCTGGCTGAGCAGTGGTACCGTTCCATGTTTGGGACCGCGGATAGAGAGTCTGCCGCAGTAGCCACCCGGGAAGTCCGCCGGCGTCGACCTCGGCGTTCATATAAGGGCCCACGCGCGCGATCACGTAGAGACCGAGTCGCTGGCACATTGCAAGGAGTGCGTCGATATCGCGGATTCCCGAAAAGTCGTATTGGCCGGGCGCCGGCGAATGGTACTGCCAGTCGAAATAGAGGGAAACAGCGTTCAGGCCCGCGGCCTTTATCTTTTGCAGTCGATCGAGCCACTGAGACTGCGAGGGCAGCCGAAAGTACTGGAATTCGCCCGAGTACAGCAGAAGGCGTCGCCCGTCAAGAAGGAGGCTGTGCTCGTCCCACGTAACGTGATGTTGCGGCGCCGTTTGGGCCCTGGCGGTGGTGACGGGAATCCCGGCCACTAGAGTTGTCGCGAGAACACAGCTGAGTAGTAGAAGCGGCACGGCCGCAGTTAATAGTCGATCGCGCAAAAACCTTCCCCCAAACGACGGCACAGAGCGCCGATTCAGGTTGTACCATGCTACTCACCCCGGCGACAAGGTCAGTTTCTGAGCGAAGCGCGCTTCTTGCGCCGAAATGAGCTTCCCACGCGGCGATTGCCTTGCTCACCGTGGGGCCATCCTACTGAATCGAGTGCCTGTGCGACACTGGAATCGCCCACACGCAAGTCGTGGCGGGAGATCATTTTCGCATGCTGTCTGATTCAGTCGTTCTCAAAGAGAACCACATCCAGATGATTACCGATCAGCTAGGAGACATTCCTTCCGCTGATGCGGCGAATTACGGGCTGTATTACTACGACACCCGACATCTCAGCGCGTTTGAGCTTCGAGTGAATGGGCTGAAACCGCTCTATCTCTCGCACACTGCCGACAGAAACTACATAGCCACTTTTCAGTTCGTTAATCCCAATATGCTCTTACCTGACGGGACCAGGGTTCCGCGTCAGACGTTAAGCATAAGGCGAACGCGCTTCGTCGATGGACGAATGTTTCAGGAACGGCTTGGTTTTTTCAACTGCAACCATTTCGCCGTCGATCTCGAGGTCACGTTGAGCTTCGAGTGTGATTTCCTCGACATGTTCGCGGTGCGGGGCTATGTTCAGCAGCGTCTGGCAGGTCAACAGCATACGCGCTTTGACCAGAAGCAACTAACATTTTCGTATGTCGGCCGCGACAAGGTGTTGCGCCATACCGCGGTGAAGTTCGATCAAGCCGGCGAGCCTTTGTCGGCCCAGTCAGTTCTTTTTCGGTTGCATCTCGAACCCCACACGCCCGTTTCCCTCAGCCTGTACGTCCGTCCGTCAGTCGGTCGTGCTCGTCCTTTGAAGGCGCCCGCATTTGACCGACACCTCGAATCACTTGCCCGCTCTTACTCTGATTGGGACGCTGCCTGTACACGCTTCGAAACAAACAACGAATATTTTGACCGAAGTCTTCTGCGGCAGAGCCGACTTGATGTACGAAGTCTTCTCGAATTCGACACCATACCTGCCAATGGCTCGCATCCGGCCGACAAGGCTGATTCCACTAGCCACATCGTACCCTCGGCTGGAATCCCCTGGTACGCCGTGCCTTTCGGGCGAGACGCCATCATTACTGCGCTTCAAACACTTGTCTACAACCCCGAAATTGCTGAAGGCACACTCCGTTTTCTTGCCTACCATCAAGGGAAGAAGGTCAACCCGGCGACAGAAGAGGAGCCGGGAAAGATATTTCATGAGATCAGGAGAGGTGAGCTAGCCAATCTGAGAGAGGTGCCGCACCTGCCCTACTACGGGACGGTGGACGCCACGCCTCTGTTTGTCATTCTCTTCGCCGAGACATACAAGTGGACGGGAAGTGAACAGCTCTACAGTGACCTCCTTCCACACGCCATGAGAGCTGTCGAGTGGTGCAACCGGTATGGCGATGCAGACGGAGACGGATATGTGGAATATCAGCCCCGCAGTGAAGGGGGCGTATTGAACCACGGTTGGAAAGACTCGTGGGATTCTCTGCAGTACGAGGACGGGCGCGTTGCATCCACACCCGCGGCACTTATTGAAGTTCAGGGGTATGTGTATCGCGCGAAGAGGGAGCTCAGCGATCTACTCGAGCAGCACGGGGACACCGGGTCGGCGAAGCGGCTGCGGAGCGA
>DASVZE010000066.1:0-10321 GCA_036391775.1 Chloroflexota bacterium
GAACAGGCGGTTAGCGCGATCCGCCGAGGTGGCCGGATCTTGTTGGTAGGGCTCCAGGCCGCACCGCGCGAGCTGAATCTATTGTCGATGACGGTGCGCGAGATTGACATGGTGACCACCCTCGCTCATGTCTGCAGCGTCGACCTCCCTGAATCAGTGGACTTGCTGGCTAACACGAAGCTTTCCCAGGTTGTGCTGGACCGAGTGATTCCTCTGGACAGCCTTGTGGACGAAGGAATTAGGCCCCTGGTGGACCGCACCGCGCGCGGAAAGATCGTGGTGAACCCACGGGGATCGTAGACTTTCTCGCTGCAACAAGACCCGAGCAGACCATGAACGAAGCGAGAGCAAGGAGAGACGATGAGCTCAGAAGCATACAAGGCAAACGTGACGACGATCGAACCCGTGGCCGGATTGGATCCAAGTGGGGGCTGGCTCGACATGTCCGTCCAGTTCCTAGTCGACGGCAGTCATGGGGGCGCGAAGCAGTGTGTGTTCGGCAGGGCGATATTCCATCCAGGCGGCGTGCACGAGGCGCACAGGCATCCGAATGCGGAAGAGGTCGTATATCTTGTTCGCGGACAAGGTATCGCGCTGAACGGCGATGAGGAAGTCGAGCTTGGCCCGGGCGATGTGGCCTTCCATCCGCGCAACGAGTGGCACGGGTTCCGCAATACTTCTCTGGACGAAGTAGCCGAGATGATCTGGGCTTGGATCGGCGCCAACTCGAAGCAGGAAGCCGGTTACATCTTGCGAAATCCAAAGTGAGCCATTCGCAAGCCGTGCCGTTGAGCTCTATCGGCTGGAGGTAATGGGAAGCCAGATCGTTGTGGAAAGGAATCCAGTACTTCGAGAGGAGGTTGCAAAAGTGATCACAGGAGTCCATCACAAAGGAATCACGGTATCCAACCTCGAGCGCTCCATCGCGTTCTACCACGAGGTTCTAGGGCTCGAATTCGCGACAGAGCCCACGGACGTTTTTTCCGGCGAGGATCTCTCTCGAGGTCTTGGCGTGTCCGGAGCAAGCCTTAGACTGGCAATCCTCAAGGCCGGGAATGCGAATGTTGAGTTGCTCGAGTATGTCACGCCGGAATCCCCTATTGACAAGCCGCTGCCCCAAAATGCCCTGGGCGCACAACACGTTGCTTTTCTGGTCGACGATATCGCCGCGGCCGTCAAGGAGCTGGAGGCCAAGGGAGTTGAGTTCTACAGTCCGGTGAACGCGGTCGACGAAGGCCCCCTCGCCGGATGGAGATGGGTGTACTTCTCCGATCCCGACGGTATAACGCTTGAACTTGTGGAGATTGCCTACGTACTTGAGGACCAGCGAAGGCGGGCTCTCGAAACCTATCTGGCGTCACGCAGGTCGAAGGTCGGAGCCTGAAATAAATACTGTCGATTTACCGTTGATGAACGTCTGAATACACATTCAATAGACCTTCCCTCGCCGAGTTTCGCAGCTTAACTTATGCTATTTCAGCTCTGCCATCACCCGGCGTAGCGTGTCTCTGGTGGCTTCGTCGTAGTGTGGGAAATCAAACGGCATCCATTCCACTGCGGCCAGGTAGCCGTTGCCGGGGTTCCCGCTTTCGGGGTCTACCGGACATCTGAGGTCCCCACCGACAAGGTGTGCCAGATACGTATAGCGAGGTCGTCGAATGATCACATCGCGGTTCCGGCGTGGCTCGTCCACAAAGAGAAGGCGGTCGATTGCCACTTGCAGACCGGTTTCTTCCGTCGTTTCCCGGATAGCCGCCCCCTCGGGCGTCTCATGCTCGTCAATCGCGCCTCCGGGGAGTACCCAGTAAGGCTTGCCATCGCGCTCGTGACGCGCCAGAAGGATTCGATCCTCCTGGAGCAGAACCACCTGAGCACGCGCCATGCTTACCCGGCCAGTCGCTGCCGTCGTTCGAGATGAACGAGAAGGACCGAAATGTCGGCCGGCGCCACACCCGCGATGCGCGATGCCTGGCCAACTGTCAGTGGCCGCACTTTCTCGAGCCGCTCTCGGGACTCGGAACGAAGACCATGGATACTTCGATAGTCCGTGTCGCCCGGGATGCGACGTGTTTCATACCGTCTGAGTCGCTGCACTTCGCTCTGCTGGCGCGCGACATAATTCGCGTACTTTACAGCTGTTTCCACTTCACGCGCTACCGTGTCGATCAAGTCCTCCGGGACTAAAGACAGCTGCTGAAGGTGAGCTATGTGCACATCGAATCGACAGAGCAGCTCCGACGCGCGCATGGTTTTCTGGATTGGTTCCAGCCCTATTCTTGCCAGGCTGTCGTTTGTCCTTTGGCTTGGAGTTAGCCACCGCTCCTCAAGACTCGATACCAGAGCCCCGACAGTTTCCTGGCGCTGCATCACGAGCGTCTGACGTTCCTCGCCGATAAGGCCGCAGTCGTGACCCAGTGCGGACAGGCGGTCCTCTGCGTTTTCCTGCCGGAGTAAAAGCCGGAATTCGGCCTGCGAAGTGTGCATGCGATAGGGCTCGTCCATCTCCTTGGTCACGAGGTCGTCGATCAGGACGCCGATATACGCTTGATCTCGACGTAACACGACCGGGTCGCGATTCTGCGCTCGTCTCGCGGCGTTTATACCCGCCATGATTCCAACCGACCCGGCCTCTTCATACCCGGTCGTGCCGATGATCTGGCCCGCCAAGTACAGTCGCTGCAGCGGCTTGGTTTCCAGCGTGGCGTTCGCTTGCGTCCCGGGTAGATAGTCGTATTCGATGGCATACCCGGCGCGCATTATCTCGGCATTGCGAAGAGCGGGAATGCTCCGCAGCATCGCCAGCTGCACCTCTTCCGGCAAACTGGTGTTCGCTCCTTGTACGTACATTTCCCGCGTGTGCCAGCCTTCGGGCTCTAGAAAAAGATGATGCGACTGTTTCTCTGCGAAGCGAACGATCTTGGTTTCAATGGAGGGGCAGTAGCGGGGCCCAACGCTTGTGATAGCACCGTTATACATCGGTGCACGATCCAAATTCTGACGGATGATGTCGTGCGTTTCGCCGTTAGTTTGTACTACGTAACAGTCCAGCTGTTCGCGCCAGCCGCTGCCGTTCGGCCAACCCGGTGCCGTAAAGTCGGCGATCGGAGTGTACCTGTTTGGCGAGGCCATGCCCCCGGAGCGAAAAGCTTCTCGGGCGTCAAAGCTGAAAAAAAGTGGACCCGTGCTTCCGGGCTGAGGTTCCGTCATCGCATAGTCGATGCTCCGTGCATCGATGCGGGGTGGGGTCCCGGTTTTCAGCCGTCCGAGGCGGAAGCCAAAAGTGGAAAGACTCTGTGAGAGCGCATCGGCGGGAAATTCACCGGCACGCCCCGCGGCATAGCTGGAGTCGCCCACGATGATACGGCCCCGCAGGAACGTTCCGGTGGTGAGAACGACCGCTTGGGAGTGGTAGACCGCACCGGTAGCGGTTTTGACGCCAACAACGCTGGGTGTGCCGCCCTCCCAGTCGATCAGCAGATCTTCTACCATGGCCTGCTTTACGTCCAGATTGGGTTGGCTCTCCAGCGTCCACTTCATAGCCTGTGAATACGCTCGCTTGTCGCACTGAGCGCGCAGCGCCTGAACTGCCGGTCCCTTGCTGGTATTGAGCATCCGGATCTGGATGCTGGTTCGATCAGTGGCTCGCGCCATCTCGCCGCCGAGGGCATCGATCTCACGCACGAGGTGACCTTTGCCGGGACCGCCGATCGACGGGTTACATGGCATGAGGGCTACCGTATCGAGATTGAGGGTGAACACGGCGGTACGGCATCCTATGCGCGCTGCCGCGAGGCCGGCCTCGCAACCGGCGTGACCGGCTCCGACCACGATGACGTCATATTCGTTTGCAGTCGACATGTCTGCTTTTGACCCCTGAGCGATGGACGATTTTACCAGCGTGGTCTACTCTTACAGGCCTTGAACCAGGGGGACTGTCAAATGATCACGTGGATCCCGAGGCGTATAGCCGATTTTTTGCGAGGGCGGCATTCAAGCATACCTATGATCTGTGACATGGAAACGCACAGTACTCTGGCTCGCTACCATTGAAATGTGAATCTGCCCCGGGAATACACCTTTTGCCCGCATTGCGGCGGCAGTCTTCGTATGCAGTTCGTGCCGGACGAAGAACGTGAGCGGCTGGTCTGCCAGAGCTGCGGACATATCTATTACATAAATCCCAAAGTGGTCGCCGGTCTCATACCGGTGTACAACGGTTCTGTCTGGCTCTTGCGCCGCGCCATCGAACCTCGTCTCGGCTACTGGACTTTTCCCGCCGGCTATATGGAAATGGGTGAAACGGTCGAGCAAGCAGCAGTCCGCGAAACCCGTGAAGAGCTCAATCTCGACGTTCGCCTGATTCGCTTGCTCAGCGTGTACTCATGGGAGCAGCTTTCAACCGTCCACGTGGTGTACGTCGCCGAGGCGCTTTCTCAGCCAACCGGCGGCAAAGAAACGTTGGAGTTCCGTTTATTCCCTTCGGAAGAAATTCCGTGGGAGGAGCTTGCCTTCCACAGCACGAGAGCGGCGTTGCGGGATTGGCTGGATCAGTCAAGCATTCGTTGAGTGAGATCGAGCTCGTAGAGATTCACCTTGAATTCAAAAGCACGCCTATATCCGGACGCGAGAAGGCGATTCAGCGACGCTTCGGGCAGCGCCACGAAAGCACGCACATCGTGCTCGCTCTGACGTGCCCGTAGGTATGTGCCCAGTGCCGCGACCGCGTCCGCGTCGCCGACGAACGCTTCCAGCTGGATTCGGTTGAACGGTGGATGACACGCCACCACGCAGGCTCCGCGAATCGTCGCGTCGTCAAATACAAGCACACTGTTCATGCCGAGTCTCGAGCGGATATATCCCTCGGTTACGTCCTCCGCGGTCCATCCTTTCATGGCGATGCCGCATGTGCCGGAATGTGTCGGATCTCTCAGGATATCTACCACCGTCTCGACCTCCCACGATCGGCCCAGACGGACGTGCGGGACATCCATCGACGAGGAGGGGTCGGGCTCAGACTGGAGGGCGTCGAATGACGTCAAGCGGCGGAAACCGGCTTCCTCGGCAAGCCGGTTACTGGCCGGATTCTCGCTCGCCGTGGTGAGTCGGCACAGGTCGCATCCGTGCCATGTTGCCCATCTGATGCCCGCCCGAAGAAGACTTTTCGCGATGCCGCGACCTCGAAGCGCGGAATCCACCCGTATTCCTTCGATCCAGGCCAGGCGTGAGTTCTGCAAATACTGGTTTTGGAGACCGACGATGCGCCCGCTCATTTCTGCTACCAACACGACACCGTGGGCTTGAGTTGCCCAGGTGTCCCAGATGAACGGGATATAGTCGTTACCTTCCCAGACGTCTCGGGTCATTTCCACGACGCGCTCGCGATCGGAAAGGCGAGCGGGGCGTATGGTAAGGTTCGCGGGCTCCACCTCTCATCCTAGTCCCTGTCCACGATGAGCGTTGTTGACTTCCTTGATATGCTCCTACAATGCCGATGACTTTGTGCAGCGCGTCGGATGTTCCAGGGGTGGAGCGGCGCGTCGCAAAAGTGCACAATCGCAACAGCGAGGTAAGGATGTCTAATCCGAAGGCAACAGGGATGCGGCCTTGAGACTGCATCATGTGGTAGCAGCCCAGGACTTCAACCGCGGAATGCTGGAAGAGCTGTTTGACACGGCGCGGGCGATGGAGCGCATCGTCGAACAGGGAGGCTCCAAGGTTCTTGACGGGCGGATCATGGCCAGCCTCTTCTATGAGGAGAGCACCAGAACCCGCTTTTCCTTCGAGACGGCGATGCACCGGCTCGGCGGCAGTATCATCTCCACCGAGAATGCGCGGCAGTTCTCGTCAGTATCCAAGGGTGAAACGCTCGAAGACACAATCCGAATCATGAACGGATATTGCGATGTCATCGTGATGCGACATTACGAAAGTGGAGCGGCGCGGCGCGCGGCCGACGTTTCCGGGGTACCGGTCATTAATGCAGGCGACGGCACGGGTCAGCACCCGACGCAGGCTTTTCTCGATCTCTACACTATCCAGAAAGAACTAGGGCACATTGACGACCTCACTATCGCCGTGGTAGGAGACCTGGCAAACGGCCGAACAGTCCGTTCCCTCTGCTATCTACTTGCGAAGTATCGAAACGTGAGGGTCCTTATGGTTGCGCCTGAGGTAGTCCAGATGCGCGACGACATAAAGGAGTATCTGGTAAGGCACGATGTACCGTTTGTAGAGGAAACGGATCTTCACTCCATCGCGGGAAGGATCGACGTACTGTACCAGACCCGAATCCAGAAAGAGCGCTTCGGCGACAGGGATGAAGATTATCAGCGAGCTAAGGGCGTCTATGTGGTCGACAACGCTGTGCTCAGCTTGATGCGGCCGGATTCGATCGTCATGCATCCGCTTCCGAGAGTCGACGAGATTAACGTCGGAGTGGATTCCGACCCCCGGGCCGCGTATTTCAGGCAAGCCCAGAACGGACTGTATATCCGCATGGCCCTTCTATGTGCCTGTCTCGGTAAGGACATTTCGTGACCTGTTCGAGCTCCGATCAGATAAGGCGAGGCGCGTCCAGATGCGTCAGGGCGAAAAGAGCCACGCGGTGACTGAGATTCGGGCGCGAGGAAGGCCGGTTGAAGAGATCGCCCAGGAGTTTCGCACTGATCCGCGCATCGCATCGGACGTGGCGGCTTACCGAGAAATTCCAGCTCGCCAGCCTGTTTATGCCGAGACTCCGGAGGGACTTGACTCGCGGCTGGTTGCGACTATGCGGCGTCGAGGCATCGATCGTCTTTACGGTCATCAGGCCGACACAATCTCAGCCGTGCTGGAGGGAAAGAATGCCGTTGTCGTTACGCCGACGGCGTCGGGAAAGACCCTCTGTTACAACCTTCCAGTGATCGACGCGATCTTGCGAGACGACCAGGCGCGTGCACTCTATCTTTTTCCCACAAAGGCGCTTTCTCAGGATCAGATGAGTGAGCTTCACAGTTTGGTCAATGTTCTTGATGCAGAGATCAAGACTTTCACCTATGACGGAGACACGCCGCAAGTGGCCCGACGTGCCATTCGCGAAGCAGGTCATATCGTGGTTACCAATCCCGATATGCTGCACACCGGGATACTGCCTCATCACACCCGCTGGGTTCGGCTCTTCGAGAACTTGCGCTATGTCGTCATCGACGAGATGCACGTGTATCGCGGCGTTTTTGGAAGCCATGTAGCCAATGTCATTCGGCGGCTGAAACGCATATGCCGGTACTACGGCTCAGAACCGCAATTCATCTGCTGCTCCGCCACCATTGCCAACCCCGACGAGCTGGCACGCCGTCTCGTTGAAGAGGATCTTGTACTGATTGACAACAACGGCGCGCCATCCGGCAAGAAGCACGTGTTCTTGATAAATCCGCCGATTGTCAACCGTCAGCTCAATCTGCGCCAGAGCTCGCGATTGGTGGCACGAGACCTCGCCGCCCGTTGCGTGGATGCCGATGTCCAGACCATCGTCTTCGCGCGTAGTCGCTCGACCGTGGAAGTATTGCTCGGATACCTGCGAGATACGGTGCATCCGCGCCGACGCGAGTCGATTCACGGATACCGCAGTGGTTACCTTCCTCTGCAGCGCCGCGCCATCGAGCATGGTCTGCGTGACGGCACGGTGCGCGCTGTTGTTGCGACCAATGCCCTGGAACTGGGAATAGATATTGGAGCCCTTGACGCCTGCATCATTGTGGGCTTTCCGGGGACAATCGCGAGCGCATGGCAACAAATCGGCCGGGCAGGACGGAGATCCGACTCCTCGATGGCCGTCCTGGTGGGAAACAGCGGGCCGCTCGATCAGTTTCTGATGACGCACTCCGATTACTTTTTTGGCCGATCGCCCGAAGCCGGTCTTGTGGACCCGGACAATCTCATCATTCTGGCCAGCCACGTCAAATGTGCTGCCTTTGAGCTACCCTTTCAGGCTGAAGAGCAGCTCGGCACGGCGGCGATTGGTCCAATCCTGCAATTTCTAGAAGAGCATGACATTCTGCATGAATCGGACGGCGTCTGGCACTGGATGTCCGAGTCATTCCCCGCGGAGGACGTCAGCCTCCGAACTGCAGCCGCGGACAACGTGGTCATCATCGACCAGGGACCGCCTGCACGGGTCATCGGTGAGATCGATCGCGTCTCCGCTCCGACGATGGTGCACGAAGAGGCCATCTACATGCACCAGAGCAGGCAGTATCAGGTTGAGAAACTGGACCTTGAGGAGAAGAAGGCATATGTCCGTGCAGTCGACGTGGATTATTACACGGATGCCGAGCAGGCCGTAAAAGTCGCGGTGCTCGAGGCTTTCGAGGAGAGCGCGAGGAAGGGGTACGGCGAGGTGGCTGTCAGCTACTTGCCGACCATATACAAGAAGATAAAGCTGCACACTCATGAGAACGTGGGTTGGGGCAGGATCCACCTGGAAGAGGACACATTCCACACATCGGCGTACTGGATCACGGTGCCCTCTGCAGTTGCGGGCTCCATGCCGGTCAGCCAGATGGAAATTGCGTTGGTAGGGCTGGCACACGTCCTTCGAGAAGTGGCGCCGCTTTTTCTAATGTGCGACCCGCACGACGTGTCAGTCTGGCCCGAGGTCAAGGCAACTCACACCGGGAGCCCGACAATCTTCCTCTATGACCGCGTCCCTGGCGGAGTGGGATTTAGCAGGCGGCTCTTCACCTTGCACCAGAGACTTCTCGCGAGTGCAGGTGATGTCGTCACTTCGTGTCGATGCGAGCGCGGGTGTCCCTCTTGCATTGGGCCTCTGGAGGATCGGCGTCTGAATCCCAAACTTTGTGTGCTGCAAATGCTGGCTGTCTTGTTTGACAAGCCGGATGTGGTGGGAGCCGGCGCCTCATGAAACTGGCGCAGCTTGAGAGACACGGCCTGCTGGGACGGGCGAATCGCTCCAGGACAGCCGAAGGCGAAAACGGGCCCGCGATCGGTAAGAACCAGGTTCAGATCGCGCGACGCGACGCATATACGCTTGAAGACGTCGTCTATGAGCCCGGCAGATACCATGGACGGCACGCTCCATGGGAGGTCAGAGCGCTTGATCCCGCCTTTTTCTCCCTAGCGTGCCGGGATGAGTCGCTTAAGTCCGCGAGGCTGGAGAACGCTGTGTTTCTCGACACTGAAACGACCGGTCTTGGATTGGGGACGGGTACCTACGCCTTTCTGGTCGGCGCCGGCTTCTGGGCTGAGGAAGGCTTTACAGTTCGTCAATTCTTTCTCGAGGGCCCCCAGCACGAGCGAGTATTTCTAGCGCGTTTGACCGAGTTCCTCGACGTGTTTGAGGCAGTCGTGACCTTCAACGGCAAGGCGTTTGACTGGCCGCTCCTCGAAAATCGATTTGTGCTGCATCGCAGCCGCATGCCGCTGCGGGACGCTGCACACGTTGACCTTCTTCACGTGTCACGGCGACTCTGGAAGAGACGCTTGCCGAGCTGTAGCCTGGGATCGCTCGAAGGCCACCTACTGGGCGTGCGGCGGACGGAGCAGGACGTACCGGGGTATCTCATTCCCGAGATATACTTCCGGTTCGTACAGAGCGGCGATGCGGAGCCCCTACAGCGCGTGTTTTATCACAATGCGCAAGATATTCTGTCGCTGGCAACCCTGTCCCTTCATATCCAATCAGTGCTTGGTGCCCCGGAGAACAGTGTGCAGTTTCCGGAGGATTGGCTTTCGCTGGGCAAACTGTACGAACGTTGCGGTGACGAAGCTCGTGCCGCCCTCTGTTTTGAACAAGCAGCCGAGGCCGGCTTGCGGTATCCAGTAGCGTGTGAAGCGCTCCTTGCTCTTTCCCGGCTACACAAGCGGGCACGGCAATGGGAGCAGGCGGTGCGGGCGTGGAAGAGGCTTGCACAGACAGCTGGACCGGCGTCCATTGTGGCACGCACCGAGCTCGCCAAGTATTACGAGCACGTCGAGCGCAACTATCTGGAAGCGATAGGACACGTGCAGTATGCCCTTGAGGTTTCGGAGCTCTTCGGTGCATCTTCACTGTTCGAGACACGGAGGCAGCTGGACACGCGTCTGGCACGACTTGTGAAACGCTCTATGCTCGAAAGGTCCCGACCTTCCGGCGGCGCCTATCGCTGAAAGTTTTGGTCGGGATGGAGGCTATGACGTGAAGGTTCGCAAAGCTGTGATCCCCGTGGCAGGTTTCGGCACTCGATTTCTGCCGGCGACCAAGGCTGTCCCCAAGGCCATGTTACCGGTGGTCGACAAGCCGATCATTCAGTACATCGTCGAGTCCGCCGTCGCGTCGGGAATCGAG
>DASVZE010000067.1:0-2994 GCA_036391775.1 Chloroflexota bacterium
ACCGACAGGCCTATAAGAAGCTCGGTGCTCACCCTGGATCTGACCGTGGGACTCCTGGAACGCACTTCGCCGTCTGGGCGCCAAGCGCAGATGCAGTAAGCGTCATTGGCGACTTCAACGGCTGGAGGCCAGCTGCAACGCCGTTATACCCGACAGGAGACTCTGGTATCTGGCAGGGATTTGTGCCCGAAGTTGGCGCAGGCGCTGCGTATAAATATGCCATCTGGCCGCGGTTCGGCAATGCCTGGCTCGAGAAATCTGATCCATTTGCGCAAGCTGCCGAGCTTCGCCCCCATACTGCTTCAATCGTGGCGGATCTCGACTCCTATGTATGGAACGATGCGTTCTGGTTACAGGCGCGCCCTGCCGGAGACTGGCGGGCTTCGCCGGTCACTATCTACGAGGTCCACGCTGGATCGTGGCGGCGCGACCCGGATGATCCCGCGCGCTTTCTTACGTATCGCGAGCTGGCGGATCAACTCCCTGCTTATGCCGCCGACATGGGCTTTACCCACATCGAGCTTATGCCGGTCGCGGAGCATCCGCTCGACCTGTCCTGGGGTTATCAGGTAACAGGTTATTTTGCGCCGTCCGCACGGTTTGGCACGCCGTCGGACTTCATGTACTTCGTGGATCGCTGTCACCAGGTCGGACTTGGCGTCCTTATCGACTGGGTCCCCGCTCACTTTCCCAAGGATGCGCACGGCCTGGCTCGTTTTGATGGGTCACACCTGTATGAGCACGCCGACCCGCGCCAGGGCGAACACCCTGACTGGGGAACGCTTATATTCAACTACGGCAGACGCGAAGTTCAGACCTTCCTTCTCTCCAATGCGCTCTTCTGGCTTGATTGCTACCATATTGACGGCTTGAGGGTCGATGCCGTGGCATCCATGCTCTATCTCGACTATTCGCGCGAAGATGGACAGTGGATTCCGAACAGGTATGGCGGCAGAGAAAATCTGGAGGCCATTGACTTTCTCCGCGACGTCAACAAGGCAGTCCATGAAGAGTTTCCTGGGACGCTGACCGTCGCGGAAGAATCTACTGCATGGCCTAGGGTAACGGGATCGGTCGAGGAAGGTGGCCTGGGATTTGACCTGAAGTGGAACATGGGATGGATGCATGACACACTCGAATACATATCTCTGGATCCGGTTCATCGCAGGTATCACCAGGGCGAGCTAACGTTCTCGCTCATGTATGCCTTCAGCGAGCACTTTGTTCTCCCGCTGTCGCACGACGAAATCGTTCACGGCAAGCGCTCCATGCTGGACAAGATGCCGGGAGATAACTGGCAGAAGTTTGCCAATGTGAGACTTCTTTATACGTACATGTATGGGCATCCTGGAAAGAAGCTGCTCTTCATGGGCAGCGAGTTCGCCCAATGGAATGAATGGAAATACGACCAGAGTCTTGACTGGCATTTGCTGGATTTGCCCGGGGCAGACGGGGCGCGCCATCGCGGCGTCCAGCTCTTGCTCTCGGACCTGAATCATCTTCTACGAAATCGTCCAGCGCTGCACGAGGTGGACTCCGAACCTTGGGGATTTCAGTGGATCGACTATTTCGATGCCGACGCCAGTGTCATCTCCTTTTTGCGCCGCGACCGTCATGGTGCGGACCTGGTTATCGTCGTCTGTAACTTTACTCCCGTCGTGCGTTCAGGCTACCGAATCGGATTACCGGGCCCGGGAAGTTTCGGCGAGATACTCAACAGTGACGCAGCAAAGTACGGTGGAAGCGATGTTGTCCAACGGAGCGCGATCATGGCTGAGGCAGTTCCATGGCATGGGCAGCCCTATTCTGCCGAAGTCACTCTTCCGCCTCTGGCTGCGTTTGTGCTGACTCCTTCCACGGCCTGACGCCGGCGGCTGACTCATCAATCAGAGGTCAGTGCGCGCAAAAGCCCTCTGGCAGGAATCGGGATCCAGTCCGGACGGTTATTGAACTCATAGATCAGCTCGTAGAACGCCTTCTCTATCTGGAAGATTCTTACGACCCGCGAGAATGCCGCACTTTCGGATGGCGCGAAACGTGGACCCGTGCTTGCATCGATGGCCTCGTGGTACCCGGCAACCAGAGCGTCGCAGGCTAGGTCGCGCCAGGTCTGAGCCCAGCTTTCAAGTTGAGCTTTTTCCTTATCGTCTGACGCTCGCTCCTGCCACAGCGCAAAGAGCGCGCCATACGCGGCGTAATCGAAGGACCGAAGCAGTCCCGCTACGTCTCTAAGTGGGCAATGCTTGGCCCGCCGCTCGGCCAGGGGCCGGGCAGGTTCCCCCTCGAAGTCCAGAACGATAAAGTCGTTCCCGGCTTGGAGGACCTGACCGAGGTGGTAATCACCATGGCAGCGAATTTTCACACATTGCTCCTCGTACAAGACGTCAAGTCCTCCCAGGAGCCGTTGGTACTGGAATTCTTGCTCCGTGATGGAGTGAAGCAGATCCCTTTCGTGTGGTGGGAGGGCAGCGGACCGTGCTCGTAAGCTACCGATCGCCTCCCGGATTTCGTTTGCAATACCGGTCTCCCAGCGCTCGACATCGTTGATTGTCACCGTTTCCGGCCTGAAGTCTGGTGGCTCGTGGCTTGATGCCAGCGCGTTATGCAGCTGACCGCTGATGAGACCGAGCCTATGCACTCGCTTCTGCGTCGAGTAGGTCCATCGTACTGCCTCCGCCCTTTGCTCTTGCGGCGTATAGTCCGGGTTCTCCTCGATGAAAGCGAGGGCGGCATCGCAGTACTCGCGCACCCACCTAAGGGCGTTGGTATAGCAGTCGCCCTGGTTACTTACAAAGTCCTGGAGGACAGCGGCGGAGGTTGATTCATTGCCGGTAGGGTGATATTCGAGGTATCCAGCAACCTTGGGCACGTAGTCGAAGTCGGTGCGCGTGGTCAGAAAAAAAGGCACTTCAAAGTCGGGGTTGGGGCCGGGCGAGATGGTACGGAAGACTTTCAAGATCAAGCGCTCGTCATACACCACGGAGCTATTACTTT
>DASVZE010000068.1:0-2540 GCA_036391775.1 Chloroflexota bacterium
CTACCTCAATGGCTCGGAGCTAGGCCTCGGCATCTCCAGGTCCTCAGCAGGAGGAACACCGGAAGCGCTCGGTCCTGGATGTGGATTCGTGGCGGGTGCCCCGATTGGCTCGAGGTATGTGGCACTTGACCGACACGGCAACGTCTATGTGGTGTGTGATGTCGCCAACACTAGCGCTTCAGGTGTTGCCAAGATGTCCCCCACGGGGAAGGTACTGGCCAGCTGGACGCCAACTGCGGCGCTCGCCCGCAACGGCGGTGTGATAGACGGCATGACGGTTGACGCTCAGGGCAACGTGTATACCCTGGGATTCGGGGTCCAGAAGTTCACCTCCAGCGGCACGCTGCTGGCCACATGGGGGACGATAGGGAGCGGCCCCGGCCAGTTCCGGCTTCCCGCCGGTATAGCCGTCGACAGCCACGGCGACATCTACGTGGCGGATACCGGGAACAACCGGATCCAGAAGCTGTCCCCGACTGGACGTCCGCTGGCTCAATGGAACGCACGAAACCTCGGCTTTGTCCCCCTCAGGCACCCGGTCGGCGTGGCAGTTGCTTCCCGGGGGACATCCCCGACCGTCTATGTCCTGGACGATGGTGGTTGCCGCATCCAGGGATTCTCGCCTGTGGGCACGTACCGCAGACCATTACCGATCGCGTGCGGACCCGGTGGACTCGATGCGGCCACCGGTGTTGCCGTCGACACATTCGGCACTGTCTACGCCTCGTTGGGTGACTCTGGCAACATCGAAGCCTTCTCACCTGACGGCGAGGGCCTTACGGAATTCGGAAGTCCTGGATCCGGCACTGCAGGCCCGCTGAACCTGCCTCAAGGACTTGCGGTCGATGTCCAGGGACACATCTATGTCGTGGATAGCGGGAACGCCCAGATCCAGGAGTTCTCGCCCAATGGCACTCCCATCGCACAGTGGGGGTCGATGGGCTCTGAACCCGGTCAGTTTGAATATCCCGTGGCTGTGGCGATTGACAGTGCCGGCGATCTCTATGTGGCTGACTCTGAGGCTAACTGCGTTCAAAAGCTCTCACCAACCGGCAGCCCACTGGTCAAATGGAGGAGATGTGCGCTTGGACACGGAACCGTTCCCAACCATCTTCGCTCCCCTGGGGGCATAGCGGTGGATACCAAGGGAAACGTCTACGTGGCGGACACAGGGAACAACCGCATTGAGAAGTTCTCTCCCGCCGGCACGCTTCTCGGCATCTTCGGAAGCAAGGGCTCCGGCCCCGGGCAGTTTCGGGCACCGGAGGGTATTACGGTGGATGCCCAGGGCGATGTCTACGTCGCGGACACCGGCAACAATCGGGTACAGAAGCTCATCCCCCCACGCTAGATGCCGGTTCCGGCTGCCCTTGTCCCTTGACCCGTCCCGCATTGGTGAAGCGACAACAGGTGGGGCCATAGAGGAAAATGAGGCAGGCGCCTTCCTCTTATAAGCGAATCGGGAGATCAGTCATGACAACACACGAGCTCGATCAGCCGATTATGAGCTTCCGCGACTACATCGACTGGCGAGCCTGGCGCGGTTTGTCACAGGACGAGCAGGCTCCCCCGTACGCCCATCCGGTTGACGGCTGGATTCTGCGAACTCTGGAGTCGGCCCCCGTCAAGAACATACTCGATCGGGCCCTGGATACTCTTATCTCGCTCCAGATCGGGCGTTTTCTGGCCGAGGGTGTTCCGATCGACGCCAAATCATTTCCGGAGCTGTACGGCGCGCTCTCCGACTGTGCCGCCGCGCTCGGCATCTCCATTCCGCACGCGGTGACGGGTTCATTTGGCGGCCAGTTCAACGCATTCACCGCCGGGACAGACGAGTATTCCTTTATAGTGATCACCGACAGCATGGTGAAGTACTTTTCACCCGAGGAGGCGCGGTTCGTCATCGGTCACGAGTGCGGGCACATCGCCGCCAAGCACATGGTTTATCACACGCTGGTCGAGGCGCTTACCGGTCAGGTTCTCCAGCTCCTGGGACCGATAGGCATGCTCGTCCGCCAATTTGCAAGCATCCCGCTTCTCGCCTGGTCGCGCCGCTCCGAGATAACGGCCGACCGCGCAGGCTTGATCTGCTGCGGAGATATTCGGACCGCGGAGCGCTCCCTGGTGCGGCTGGTGTCCGGGTTTGCCGACATCGACCTGGTCGATATCGACGACTATCTGCAACATTACAAGGACGTGTCCGATTACCACGGCGCGTCTGCCTGGCAGGAAATGTTCTACACCCACCCCATGATCCCGAAGCGCATCGAAGCGCTCAGGCTCTTTGCCCGCTCCGAGCTGTACTACGACCTCACCGGAGCGACGCCGCCGGAAGGCGCCGATCTTCTCCGCCAGGCCGAGCTCGACCGTTTGACCAACCAGATCGCGAAGCCGTGAAGACGGACGTCACCCCTTCAACGGAGGACATGGTACGAGAGCTTCGCGCCATCGCCGCAGAGCTAGGAGAAGAAGCCGATCCGGAAGGGTTCGAATCAATCCGTGAGCTGATGCAGGCACCCAGACTCCGGCTGCTGGTGGCC
>DASVZE010000069.1:0-4079 GCA_036391775.1 Chloroflexota bacterium
CTTCCTCTTGCCTCGACTGCTGCCCGGCAACCCGATTGATTACTTCAGGATGCGCTACCAGAGCCAGCTGGCGGCGAACCCTCACCTGCTTGATTCGCTGCGTCCCGCGTTCGATTTCAAACACCAATCTCTCTTTGCCGAGTACCTGCAGTATCTCCAACACCTGGCACGGCTCGACTTCGGCGTGTCCTATAGCCAGTTCCCTACACCAGTCAACACCCTGGTGGGCCAGGCCCTCCCCTGGTCCATGTTCCTGGCGGGCGTTTCAGCTGTGCTGGCATTCAGTATCGGCACCATGATCGGCATCCTGGCAGCCTGGCGACGAGGAAAGACGGTTGACGTTGTAGTCACGCCGCTTACCATGTTCACTCAGTCCTTTCCCGCCTTCTTCGTGGCTATGCTGATCCTCTACTTCATCGGCGTCAAGGGCGGCTGGTTCCCGATCAACCATGCCTATGGGGAGGACACACAACCCGGCTGGAGCCCTGCCTTTGCAGTCTCCGTCGCGCGCCATGCCGCGATGCCGGTCCTTGCTCTTCTCCTCTCCAGCATCGGCGGATGGCTGCTCGGCATGCGTGCCGTCATGATCAACACACTCTCCGAGGACTACGTCGCAATGGCAGAGGCCAAAGGCCTCTCCAACTGGCGTGTCATGATGATGTACGCAGCCCGCAATGCCCTCTTACCCCAGGTCACCAGCTTCGCTATCGTGCTTGGCTACGCCATTACCAGCCTGGTCCTCATCGAAAATGTCTTTGCCTACCCCGGCCTTGGCTATCTCATGGTCACAGCCGTGCAGGCTACCGACTATCCCTTGATGCAATCCATCTTCTTCCTTCTTACGGTGTGCATGCTGGTCGCGAACCTGATCGCCGACCTGATTTACACATTGCTCGACCCGCGCGTCGTCAATTCATAAGGGTGCCATGAGTATGCAACCGGGCCTCGCTTCGCCAGTCCCTCCCGAAGCCGTTATGGCGCCGATCACTCCCCCGCCACTGCCGGTGCAGTCACGGCACGTCGTGCCCTCCTGGGTTCGGTTGCTGTTGAGCTCGCCCCTGGCCGTTGTCGGCGTCGTGCTCTTCATGCTGATCGTGGTCACGGCGCTTTTCGGGCCGCTGATCACTCGCTACGCGCCACTGGAAATGGTCGGCCCGCTGGGAGTGGCACCATCCGGCACGCACTGGTTCGGCACAAACGACAGTGGTCAGGACATCTTTAGCCAGGTTGTCTATGGGGCACGCTACAGCCTCGTTGTCGGTCTCTGCGTTGGAATCATCATTACAGTACTGGCGACCGTGACCGGCATGACGGCCGGGTATGTCGGGGGCCGGATCGACGATTCGCTCAGCATGACCATGAACGTTTTCCTGGTCGTTCCCCAGCTACCATTGCTGGTCGTGATCGCGGCCTATGTGCCGTTCACGGGCAACGACCCTGTTGGGGCCGCATCCACCATGATCATCGTTATCACTATCACCGGCTGGGCCTGGGGCGCCAGGGTTATCCGTAGCCAGACACTGACTCTGCGCAACCGTGACTTCGTGCAGTCCGCCGTCGTCGCGGGAGAGAAGCAGCGCCGCATCATCTTTCAGGAAGTCATGCCGAACATGATCAGCCTGCTGGCAAACACGCTGATCATGTCCACCATGGGGGCCATCCTGACCGAGGCAGCCCTTGACTATCTTGGGATCGGCAGCATCAATCAGGTGACGTGGGGCACCATGCTCAATAAGGCTCAGGCGACCTCCACCCTCTTCTCCGGAGAGTGGTGGTGCTTCGTCTTTCCCGGCCTCGCGATCGCTTTCACCGCCACGTCTCTTATCCTGCTGAACTACGGGGTCGACGTTATTAGCAATCCCCGTCTTCGGGTGGTGAAGGAGCTGGGCCGCCGACGCTTTCGACGCAGCTCAAAGCAACTCGTGGAGACCGCCACATGAGCGTTACTCAACCGAAGGCTAACAAGCTGAGAACCCGAGCGGAGCAGTCATCAGATAGTCTGCTGGAGCTTCGAGATCTCACCGTCGACTACCTTACGCCGCGTGGGTCGGCACGAGCCGTCGACCGCGTGTCCTTCTCAATTGCGCCCGGAGAGGTGTTCGGTCTGGCGGGGGAGTCGGGCTGTGGCAAGAGCACGGCAGCGCACGCCATTCTGCGACTCATCAAGCCGCCGGGTCGGATCAGCGGCGGGCAGGTGCTCTTCGATGGTCAGGATGTCCTTACCCTGTCCCAGCGCGAGCTTCGAGCCTTCCGCTGGCGCCGGGCATCGATCGTTTTGCAGAGTGCGATGAATGCACTCAATCCGGTGCTGACCATCGGCCGCCAGATCGAGGACGCGATCCTTGCCCATCGCCGGGTCCGCCGCGCTGAGGCGCGGGAGCGGGCGGTGGAGCTTTTCGAGCTGGTGGGTGTCGAGCAGCACCGCTTGCGTAGCTTCCCACATCAACTCTCCGGTGGTATGCGGCAGCGCTCGGTCATCGCCATGGCACTGGCCCTGGACCCGGAGCTTATCATCCTGGATGAGCCCACGACAGCGCTCGACGTGGTGGTACAGCGCGACATCTTGCAGCAAATCGAAGATCTGCAGGCAAGGCTCGGCTTCTCCCTGCTCTTCATCACTCACGATCTCTCGCTCCTGGTCGAGATCTCAACCCGCATCGCCGTCATGTACGCCGGACGGATAGTGGAGCAGGCGCCGGCCCGCGATCTCTTTCAGGACCCGCTTCACCCCTACACCGTGGGACTGATGAACTCCTTTCCATCTATTGCAGGAAATCCGGAGCAGCTCGAGGGTATCCCAGGCTCGCCGCCCGACCTGGTCGCGCCGCCTGGTGGGTGCCGCTTCTACCCTCGGTGCCCGCACTGCCTGGTCTCGAACCCGGCGCTCTACCGGCTGCAGACCCAGGTCGAGCCTCAGCTGCGCGAGATCAGGCCCGGACATTGGGTCGCCTGCCATCTGTATCAGTGAACCGAGGAACTCGATGAATGTGGCGAACATGAGCGGAGGTGCCCGATGTCGGTAGGCACGATACAGGATGTCGCGGTGGACGTGCGGGGGCTCACCAAGCACTTCCCGGTGGGAGGCGGCTTTCGCCGCAAGAATCGCCGCTTCATTCACGCAGTGGACGACGTCAGCTTTACCCTGGAACGAAGCCGGATCATGGCGCTCGTGGGCGAAAGCGGCAGCGGCAAAAGCACGATTGCGCGTCTCCTCGCGCGGCTCTATCCGGCGACCAGCGGGGAGGTCATCTTCAAGGGCAGAAACATCCTGCAGCTGACGGGCCCTGAGCTGCTGACCTATCGTAGCCAGGTGCAGATGGTCTTTCAGGATCCGT
The DNA here is from genome assembly GCA_036391775.1 of Chloroflexota bacterium. Classification (GTDB taxonomy): domain Bacteria; phylum Chloroflexota; class UBA5177; order UBA5177; family UBA5177; genus DASVZE01. Next base: position 3,336 of record DASVZE010000069.1, read on the forward strand.
TCGGCTCGCTCAATCCTGTCAAATCGATCGAGCACCATATCAAGAGGCCGCTTCTAATCCACCACCAGGCCGACAGCCGAGAGGTGCGAGAGAGAATCTACGAGCTCCTACGCACCGTCGGACTAACTCCGCCCGAGGAGGTGGCGCGCAAGCTGCCGCATGAGCTCTCCGGCGGACAGCGGCAGCGGGTCGCGTTTGCGCGGGCACTTGCCGTGAACCCTGAGGTGATCCTGGCAGACGAGCCGATCAGCATGCTGGATGTTTCCATCCGGATGGGCATCCTGAACATGATGAAGCAGCTACGCGACGAGCATGGCCTCTCGTGCCTCTACATCACCCACGACCTGGCGAGCGCCCGCTATCTTGCCGAGGAGACGCTTGTGCTATATGCCGGCCAGCTCATGGAAGCGGCGCCGAGCGGTGAGCTGATGTCGGAGCCACTCCATCCGTATACCCGCCTGCTCTTGAGCGCCGTGCCCGATCCTCGGACCAGCCTTCAGAAGAGTCGCGTCGAGGCGCGCGGGGAGATTCCGACGATTATCAACCCTGCGCCCGGTTGCCGGTTCGCCAATCGGTGTCCGTATGTCATGGACGTCTGCCGCCAGGTCACGCCCGGCCTGACGGAGCCTAGCCCGGGCCATCGCGTTCGTTGTCACCTGTACGGCGAAGGCGATGCATCACTCAAAAAGCCGGATTCCTAGTACCGGTGGGCCTGCGGCATCACGCGTGTCGCTAAAGGACGGC
>DASVZE010000070.1:0-1958 GCA_036391775.1 Chloroflexota bacterium
CATTTTGCATGCGGGGCCGGTCAGCCTTGACCAGGACCGACACATCGTCACCGTCGGCGGCTCGACCGTCAACCTGTCCTTAAAGGAATACGACCTTCTCCGGCTCTTTATGCTGAACCCCCGAAGGGTCCTGTCGCGGCAGCTCATTCTCGACCGTGTGTGGGGATTCGACTTCTTTGGGGACGAGAACAACGTCGAGGTCTACGTGGGGTATTTACGAAAAAAGCTGGGAGACAATGTCCGTCCTCTGATCGAGACCGTACGCGGACTTGGTTACCGATTGATGGTGTAAGAGGGCCACGCAAATGCGCTGGAACTGGCTCAAGAGCATGCGCGTCCGCATCCTGGCCTCGTACGTCGGTGTACTAAGCGCGGTCCTTCTGGGGTATTGCCTCTTTCAGACCATAACTCTGGCGGACTATTTCCGCTCGGCGAGCGCTCTTAGCATGCAACAGACTGCGGACGCCGAGCTGGCGAGTGTGGGACCCTGCTATGTCCAATCGCCGGCCGATCTCAAACGCAGCGCCACGCCCCTTGCCTGGCTTCTGGGCTCCCAGAACGGCACCGCGACTATAGTCACAAGCTCCGGAACTATATTGGCTAACCATTCGGCCGGTGTAGCCGGCCTGCCGCGGCCATCGGCAGCACTCATTCGGCAGCTCATTCCGATAGGCAAGTCAATCGCAACTGACGGAACCAAACAGCCTTGGTCATCGACGTGTCAGCCGGCGTCCGCCGCCACTCCGCACTTCGCCGCGCAACACACGTCGCCTGCGATCCGCAGCGGTGATGTCTTACGCACGGCAATCGTCCTGGGACCAACAACGCACCCTGTGGGTTACGCAATCCTGGGACGTTCCGTGGCTACGGAGAGTGCTGCGCTTCTGCGGCTGCGCTCTACCTTGTGGGCCGGCGCACTTGTCGTCCTCTTCATCACCGCCGTGGTTGCGCTCCCCATCATGAACCGCGCCCTGCGTCCGCTCACTCGGGTGACCGCAGCGGCGGAAGCTATAGCTTCCGGGGACCTCGATAGGCGAGCGAACTTGAGTCCATCCATGGATGAGGTCGGTCGTCTGGGGAATGCGTTCGACATCATGGTCGACCGGTTGCACGAGGCACTCTCAAGCGCGACGGCATCTGAAGAGCGGATGCGACAGTTCCTGGCGGATGCTTCCCATGAGCTGCGGACCCCGCTGACAGTCCTCTGCGGGACGACGGAAATCCTTCGCCAGCACAACCTCGATCGGCTCGAGACCGATACCGCACACCAGGCGATCAACCAGGAGGCTACCCGCATGGCTCGGCTGGTGGACGACCTCTTGCGCCTCAGCCGCCTCGATGCCGGCCAGGTCCTCGACCCACGGCCCCTCACCGTGTCGGCCTTCCTGGAGGAGTTCGTGGCCCGCTATGCCCCCGCCTGGCCCCAGCGCTCCCTTGAGGTTGATCGTTCGAACCTCAACGGCACCCAGGTCCATGTTGACCCGGAGGCGCTTACCAAAGTGCTCACCAATCTGGTGGAAAATGCTGCTCGCTATAGCGCCCCAGGAGGGCCCATCCGCATTCAAGGGACTGCCGTGGAGCAATTGGTGACGATCACTGTGGCAGATGAGGGTCCAGGTTTGAGCTCTGATGACGCCGAGCGCGTATTCGAGCGCTTCTATCGGGGCAGCAAGAGTCGCAGCCGTCAAAGCGGCGGGTCGGGGTTGGGTCTGTCGATCGTGCAAGCCCTGGTGCGTCAGAGTCAGGGAGAGGTGCGCCTGGACACTGGACCGGATCGCGGCACCTCTGTGACCATTACGCTTCCAAAACAGGGACTTGCTTGAACTGAGCGAGCCACGATCGTGGCTCGCTCATGTCCAACGGATCTGCTATTCAACCACAATCGCTTCATAAACGGTGGCTTGGTTGAGCGGGCGACGTACGCGCCACACTCCGTTCACCACGACCTGACCCCAACA
>DASVZE010000071.1:0-2534 GCA_036391775.1 Chloroflexota bacterium
TAGGTATAGAAGTGGTGATCGATGTAGCCGGGACGGGCGTACGGCGAGATGATAATGGCCGGGACACGCGGGCCGTACTGAATGCGCGGATTCGGTCCACTGGGCGGCGTCACATGATCGTAAAATCCGCCGAAGTCATCCCAGACCAGCACGATTGCCGTGTGGTCCCACTCGTCCCGATTGCTCATGATGGCGTTGATCTGTGCCACGGTCCAGTTCTCGCCCCAGCACACCGGATGCGGTGGATGATCGGCGATCGTCGCCGGCTGCACCAGCCAGCTCACCGCCGGCAAACGGCCGGCAGCCGCATCGGCAGCGAAGCTTGTGTAGTTGACAACATTCGTCTTCCACTCCGGGCCAAAGCGCACGTGGCGAATGGCGTCGAGCGTCGACCAGATGTAGCCGCCCTGACTGTGGTCCGGCGCGTAGTAGCGCCACGGCAAGCCACGCGCGTCGAGCAGATCAGTCTCGGTCTGGAAGTCGAAACAGGGATACAGGTACCGGATCGTGCCACTCGCATCGATTTGTTTGACCACGGTAGCCGCTGCAGCGTCACACCCCCAGTACGGACTGTCAGGGTTGGTGGAGACGTTGTTCCCGTTGGCCGCCACGGTATAAAGGTGGTTGGAGAAGCTATTCCCCACCACGGAAGAGAAGAAGGTGTCGGCCAGGGTAAAGTGGTGCGCGTATGTCCAGTAGTTCGGGATGTCCGATTGATAAAACTGCGAATCGGCCTCGTCGACTCCCTGCTGGATCGCTCCTTGGATACGCGAGAAGCCGTTCATCCGGCCACCGTTCATCCCCAGCCGCGCCGCCGCGACATTGTGCTGGATGTCGTACACCAGAGCCGGTGGTTGATGGGCCAGCGCGTGCCTTTTCCCGTCGAGTCCGACAAATGTGGAGGCACCGCGCACTCCGGGAAACCGTCCAAACATGCTGTCGAAGGAACGGTTTTCCTTGATCATAAAGACGATGTGTTGAATAGCAGCGCAGCCCGTACCACGGCTGCATGCATTTGGTATGGCGGTCGCTACCTCCTGAGCTCGTCCCGCGGTAGACCACTCCGGCGCGGCTGCCGCCAGCAGAAGGACGCAGCCGAGCGCCAGCCAGAGTAGAGGGATCCGGGCTGTACCGCGACTGGAGCCTTTCAAGGATCAGTGCTGATGCGGCCGGCCACCCGGCCGGGGATACGCCGGCCCCCTCCGTGGCCCACGGCTACTTCTTCCAGTCCTTGCGGATGCTGTCGCGGATCTCTTCGTAGCGCTTGCCGTCTTGAAACGCCTGCCGGATCGCGGGATGAAAGACCGTACTATAGAATTCGTGCCCCATCCGGTCCACGATCTCCTTCTGGAACGTCTCGTCAGTTTGCTTCTCTCCGCCCACGCTGAAGAACTTCTCCTCGGGCTCGCGCTTCTCAGATGTCTTGTCGTCACCCTTATGGGCTCCAGCCGCGCTGCGCGATCCACCCCCACCGCGTCCGGCCACAACTTTTGCCAGCCAGATACCGCGCCCTTTGGCCTGATCAGCGGGCATGCCGTCGTGCTCGTTCTTCACCCGGTTGTAATCGGCGAATACGTCGAATCGACGAATCGGGAAGCGCGGCTTGGGTGTGGAGTCATCGGGCATTGAGCCGAGTATAAAAGGAAAACGATGCCGGGGAACAGGTGAGCAAGCCCAGAGCTGGGTATGACAAAGAAAATATGCGTGTCCTCATCTGCACTCCGCACCGCTTCCCTCACGCCGTTCGCGTAACCCGTAGGTGCCCACATATTCCGTCCACCGCGGGTGACTGAACCAGCGCACACGCCCTCTCAGCCGATCACCCTTTGCCTCGCCCTCCCCGAGGCCGAAGCGCACACCGGCTTTCCCGTCATACGGGCGCACAAGCACCAAAGACGTGTCGTGTAGCGAGTCATGCTGGTATGCGAGGTCCCTATCGCACAGGCGCTCAAGCTGCATCACGCATTCTCCACCGGGCGACCAGGTTTTCGGAACTTCTCGCTACAGAATATCCAGCTCACGGTGCTCGAAGGCTCGATCCAACCGGAACGGGTTGCTTGCATCGGGGACCCTGCCTGTCAGCACGTCTATGAGGAGTGCGCTTCCAGCAGGGCTGCCCATGATGCCATGGCCGCTGTAGCCCGAGTTGACAAACAGGCCGTCAATAGGTGTGGACCCGATCAAGGGTCGATGATCCGGTGTCATGGTGTACTGGCCGGCCTGGAGCATCCAGTTCGCCGCTCCGCGGTCCCACATCCGTTTCCAGAACGGACTGACACGCGCGACCGAGACGGGGCTACCAGGATCGAGCACGGCAAAGGCGAAACGATGATCTACCGGTACATCCTCTACCGGCGGACTCGGCGCGGTGGTGGGATCGGTGAAGAGGACGTAGGCACCTCGCAGCGCCGGCCGCCAGTGCGCTCCGGTATCATCGTCGATCGTCATGGGCGCATCCTGCGGAACCTCCGGAGCCAGCGGCACGATCACTTTCTGGCGCACGACTGTTGTCACCGGCAGGTCGATCCCCGCCC
>DASVZE010000072.1:0-6593 GCA_036391775.1 Chloroflexota bacterium
TGGAAGGGGTCGGGGGTGAGGAGATCCACGTTCCGGGAGGTCAAGATAGATGGATACGACTGCCGTGGCTGAGACCGGCGACAGGGAAGGCGACGTACTGGAGTATCACTCTGCAACCGGCTGGGCCACGGAACCGTATGACGCGCTGATACGAGAAGCAGTCGGCACCGCCGCTCTGGAACGAGAGAAGCTCGTCGCCGGGAGGCTCTCCGGAACTGAGCTCTTGCGAGCCTACACGGTGGCCCGGGTGAGCCGGGAGATGGATCAGCGGGAGCGGACCCTGCAGGCGCAGGGACGGGCCTGGTTTTCCATTGCCGGGGCCGGCAAGGAAGTGATCGGCTGGGCTTTTGGGCGCCACCTGAGCGAGCACGATCCCAAAATGCCGTATTACCGCGACCGGACGCTGATGCTCTGCTCCGGCGTGACGCCGGACGATATGTTCCTGGCGACGGCCGGCGCCGCCACCGATCCGGCGTCAGGCGGACGCCAGATGCCCAGCCACTGGGGCTATCGCAAGGCAGGCGTTATCGCACAGTCAAGTACCACCGGCTCACAGTGCATCCCCGCGACCGGACTGGCCGAGGGTATCGTGCGCGCCGTCGGTCTTGAAGTGCCCCTGGCGGAGCCCTGGCGCCCGGATTCCGTGGTCTATGTGTCCATCGGCGACGGGACGACGGCGGAAGGTGAGGTGGAGGAGGCCATTCGCCAGGCGGTGCGCGTGCACGCTCCTGTTGTCTTCCTTATAGAGGACGATAAGTATGCTATCTCGGTTCCCGCCACCCTGGCCATCCCGGGTGGCGACGCTGCCGCGCTCTACCGCCATTACGCGCAGCAGGGGATGCTGGTGATCAAGTGTGACGGTACTGATCCGGTTGATGCCGATTCCTGTGCGGCACGCGCGATCCAGTACACCCGGCTCCGGAAAGGGCCGGCTCTGGTCCACGCCTCTGTGACCCGGCCCATGTCACACTCTTCCACGGATACACAGGATCAGTACCGCACGCCCGAAGACCTGGCCGAGGAAGCGGCACGAGATCCATTGCAACGGCTTTCTACCCTGCTGCGCGAGGCTGGAATCCTGACCGACGATCAGCAGACACGGCTCGACACCGCCGCTGCCACATTCGTACGGGACGCAGCCGGTCGGGCCCTGGAGGGACCGCGTCCGGACCCCAGCGGGATCACTCTGCACGTTACCGCGTGCGATCCGGCGAACCGGGCGCCTGAGCCACAACCCGAAAGCAGTGGAGAGCCGATCGAGATGCGCTACGCGCTCAATCGGGCTCTCAAGTCGGCGATGGAAGTGGATCCACGCATCGTGGTGTATGGAGAGGACGTGGCAGACGCCGAGTTTCCTGGACTGCCGGGAAAGGGCGGCGTTTTCCATGTGACGCGCGGTTTGCAGTTTGCCTTTCCCGGGCGCGTCTGGAATACGGCGCTGGCCGAGGCCACCATCGTGGGAAGCGCCATGGGACAGTCCCTGGCAGGACTGCTGCCGGTAGTCGAGGTGCAGTTCCGCGATTATCTCCATCCCGCCTGGCAACAGCTGGTGGACGAGGCTGCCACACTTCGCTGGCGCTCCAACAACAACTGGGCCTGTCCCTTTGTCGTCCGCATGGCGTACGGCGGGTATCTGAGCGGAGCCGGCGCGCTCTGGCACAGTGAGGCGAACGTGGGGATGGTATCCTCCATTCCGGGAATTCGGGTCGTGTGCCCATCCACCGCGTCTGATGCAGCGGGACTCTTGCGTACCGCCTGCGAAAGCGGCGACATCGTCTTGCTACTCGAGCCCAAGGCGCTGTATGCACGCAAGGGACCATACCCGGGCGATGACTACCGGGTGCCCCTGGGCGTTGCTTCTGTGCGCCGCCCGGGCAGCGATACCACGATCGTCTGCTGGGGCAATCTGGTGCCCCGCGCTCTGGAGGCGGCGGAGACGCTGGCCCAGGAAGGCATCGAGGCTGAGGTCATCGATCTGCGTACGGTTGATCTGGGCTGGGATCAGCCAACCGTACTCGCATCGGTCGATCGTACCGGCTCTCTGCTCGTGGCCGAGGAGGACCGGCTCACCGGCGGCTTTGGGGCAACCGTGGCAGCGCGTGCAGCGGAGGAGTTACCCGGCGTTCTGGTAGCACGGGTAACCGCGAAGGACTGCCGCGTACCTTACGGTCCTGAGAATGAGCGCGTCGTCCTGCCACAGATAGCGGATATCGTGGCTCGCGCGCGCCGGTTAGTGGAGGATTAGCGCAACACCGACCGGTGTACCACCAAATCTGCGATAGCCACCAGCACGAGAATGACGAACCAAATTGTCCAGGGATGAAGCTGCTTCCAGTGGGCATGGTTGTCGAAGGCCAGAACTGCAAGGACAAGTAAATAGATCGCCGTCATGTGTCCGTTCCTCCCATCAGGGAGCTCACGCCAGATCTCCGCACCATGCCTCACCTGAGAAAGGCGGTCGGGAAACGGGCACCGCTCCCCACAGGTCCTGCAGGCAGAAAACGTGCCATGGTGTGTCGACCCATGGGTCCGGCTGACTCAAGTCCATGCCGGCAAGGTGCGGCCTTAATTGCGCTCTCGCGCTACATTCTCTATAATTTCGGTGCTATGAACCTCGGCATCCCTCGGGGGATTGCGCGAGGTTTTTGTTTGACGGCGCCGCACCATCCGTGGCCGCTGGACGTATGTACTGCCGGCCCGGTACGGCGGAGAGGAAACCAATGGAACCAGAAGATCATCCACAGGCATCGCCAGGGGGAAATGCACCCATTCCCAACGAGAACGTAAGCGGAGATGCCTCGCGGGCCGGCACTGAAGCGGACCACGCGTCGGCCGAACAGTCGGGACCCGAGGTATTAGGCCCGTCGGAGGATCGGACTCCGCGATCCGATCGCACACCACTCTTCGCCGGGATTCTGCTGCTGGCGATCCTGATCGTGGGCGGCGTTGCCGTCGCACTGAATCAGCGCGCCTCGTCCAACAGCGCGGCTCCCACGGCAGCTGCCACCACGTCGGCTCTCAAGCCGGCCCCAACGGTGGCTGTACCCGCCACCCCTTCGATCAGCGGCGGCTCGGTGGCCGCGGTGGTGAACGGCCACTCTATCCCGACATCGACTTTCCGCGCGTACCTGGACTTTGCCGCAAAGCAGAGCGCCGGCCAGCCTGGTGTCACCAATAAGGTGCTGGGGCAGCAGACCATGACGCAGATCATCGACAACGAGCTGATCCGCCAGTATGCCACGGCGCACGGACTTGCCGTGTCGTCTTCCGACTACAACACCCAGGTCCAGAAGATCCAGGCCGCGCAGGGTGGGCCGCAGGGCTTTACCCGATGGGAGAGCCAGCTTGGCCTGACTCCAAGCTCATTCAAGATTCTGCTGACCGCTTCTCTCCTGGGTCAGAAGGTCGAATCGCGTGTGGTGTCTATACCAAGTGCGGATGCGCGCCACATTCTGATCGGGACAAACCTGCCGAACAAGACCACTCGTAAACCGGCGGTTGCGAAGGCAAAGGCCGAGCAGGTGTTACGTCAGCTGCAGCACGGCGCGAGCTTTGCTTCTCTAGCGAAGAAGTACTCGGACGATACGGCCAGCGCCAAGCTGGGCGGACTCCTGGGAACCATCTATCCCAACGAGATGGTGCCGGCGTTCGACCACGCTGTCTTTACCCTGCCGCTCCACAAGCCGACGATCGTGCAATCGCAGTACGGGTTCCATATCGTCGAAGTGCTGTCGCGCACGCAGCACTCCAAGCCCCCGACAAGCCAGACCGCGCTGCAAGCCTACCAGCAAGCTCAGCAGCCGAAGTTCCAGGCATGGCTCAAGACCGAAGCGTCGCACGCCACGATCAAGCGTCTGGTGACGGTGGCGTAAGACCGGTTACGGTTCTTCGTTCAGAGCAGCTTCTCGTTCTATCACCCATTCCACATCGCCTTCGTGGCTGCCGGCGACGGCAGAACACGCCGGGCAATGCCAGATGGTGACATAGGACGCAAGATACTCTGCGCCCTGCGCTTCGGCAAACGTGTGCCAGCTTTCGGTCACGTCGCTCATCGGGGAGCCGCATCGGGGACACTGCATGACTGAATCCGGTCGAGGAATAGCCCTGTAAATTACCATATGAGCTCGACGAGAGCGCAACGAACCGCTATTGCCATCAGGTGCTGGAACGGTCCTTGCATAGGCACAGGCAAGAAATGCCATGTTCCCGTGGTCTTCACGGGCGGAAAGGGGCCATGCCGGTATGTCCAAGCTCGTACTGGTGGCCGAAGACGACAACGATATTCTAAGTCTGGTTCTCGCCGTCCTGGAAGACGTTGGGTTCAAGGTGACCAGCGCGACCGGCCCCGAAACGATTGCCAAGGTTAAAGGTCGGAGGCCGGACGTCATTCTGCTGGATTACCAGATGCCCGGCATGGACGGTGTGACGGTCGCTCAAATGCTGCACCGAGATCCGGAAACCGCAAGCATCCCGATTGTGGCTATGACGGCGGCCGGCCGGGCCGCGTTCGTGTGTAGAGAGATGGATGCCCAGGGCTGCCTGGGCAAGCCGTTCGATATCGATAGTCTGGTCAACACGGTCGAGAGGCTCGCTCATACCACGCACTGACCTGGGAGACCGGGACAACCCGCCATGTCATTGAGCCAGGGGTATGGGAGAGATCCGCGGCGAGAATTTGGGTGTGGCGGAGGGGGTGGGATTCGAACCCACGATGCCCTCATCGGGCATGCCCGCTTTCGAGGCGGGTGCACTAAACCGGACTATGCGACCCCTCCCCGCAGGGAGAGTCTACCACCTACTAGCCGCCGCGGGGAACTCTACGTCGTAACCTGAACCTCGTCCTGCGCGCGTTGCCTGGCGAACGACTCGATCCGATCCACCACTTGCTCAACCGAGAGGTGGGTCGTGTCGATCACCAGATCAAACGGTGAAAAGTCGTCCGACTGGATGCCGTAAAGCTGGCGGTAACGCCGGTTATCACTGGCTTCACGACGCAGCAGATTTTCGGCCGAACGCGGGTGGTGCTCCCGATCCCGAACACGGCGAAGTCTCTCCTCCAGATCACAGGTCAGCCAGATGCGAAGGGCGGGTATATGGCCCGGAAAGATCCAGCCGATTGTACGCCCCTCGACCAGCACATTGTCGTTCATACCTTCCTGAATCAGACGCTGATCAATCTCACGCTCCACACTCTGGTCTCGCTCCAGCGATTCCGCCAGGTCCTCCAGAGAGATCGACCGTTCGACGGCCAGGTTACGAAAGATCTGGCCCCCATAGACATAGTGGAGCTGCAGATCAGCGGCAATACGCTTGGCCGCCGTCGTGCTCCCAGTACCCGATAGTCCACTCAGCAATAACCGCATACCCCGCTCCTCGCACTTTATCTATTATTCGGACGCGGTGTTCTATAGGTCAATGTGAAAAGTGGGCTCCCTACACGACTGCCGCCACAGCAGGTACTATATGCAACTGCGGGTGCATTATCGAGAAGGTCGGTCGAAGGGGGCAGCGATTGGCAGAGCTGATCTGGGACGGAAAATACGACGAGCACGGACATCGGGTCGTGCCCCCACGAGTAGCCCTCCTGTTTCAAACCGTCGAGACTGTGACGGAAATGGCCGGATTCACTGCCAGGTTGCGCGCCCAGTGGGCGGTGGGCGGACCATCGAGGTAGAGCGCCTCGTCGACCCACACACCCCAGAGGGGCGTCACATGCGGCCGCCCGTCCGGACGCATGGTGGCAAGCCAGTAGTAACGCGCCGTCTCCAGCCGCTCGACCACGTGGGACCAGGGCAGCATCGGGGCCAGATTCTTTCCGAAGGGATAGCTTGGCGGGGCCTGCGGCCGGCTCACCTCGGGCTCGGCTGGATCTTGCGGTGCCAGTCCGTCTTCCATGTCGTCCTCCCCACACAACCAGATCCTGGGGATGATAGCAGGAAACGGCCTGACGGGGGGCGGGTATGCCGACTTGATTGAGAGCCGGCAAGTGGGACGATGTTCTGGCCCGCGCTTGACTCGTTGGTGCCAGCATTACAGGGCCTTGATGGACTTCACGGTCCGGATGAGCGGTCAAGGTTCAAGGCAGTCCACTTCTTCCATTCGTCGACCTCTCTCTCATAGAGTCTCTAGCCACGCGATCCGAAACGGCGTACTCTAGTGGGGCGAGGAGATATATGGCGAGGGACGGGCAGGTAACCAGCGAGGAGACGATCCGGTCTGCTGTCGCCGAGCGATATTCCGCCATCGGGAGAAACCCAGCGGCGGAAGCGACGATTCCGACCGGTCGCGCCTGGGCTGAGCGCCTCGGCTACCCGCCGGATCTGCTGGATTCTGTGCCCTCTGGGGCTCTGGATTCCTTCACGGGCATCGGGACCCCTGCGCTGTGTGCGGATCTCTCTCCCGGCGAACGTGTTCTCGATCTCGGCTGTGGCGCGGGATTGGATACGATCCTGATGGCGCGGGTGGTTGGTCCGCAAGGGCAGGTCTACGGGGTTGATATGGCCCCCGGCATGATTTCCGCGGCACGAGCCGCCGTGGCGGAGGCGTCGCTCGACAACGTCACTCTGATAGCGGCTGCGGCAGAGGCCCTCCCC
>DASVZE010000073.1:0-15381 GCA_036391775.1 Chloroflexota bacterium
CGAACCCATTCGAGTCGTCGAGGTCGTAGTCGATCACGAGGCAATGGAACCCTCGTTCTCCGACACGCAATCCACGGCTGCCGGTCATGCGTTGGTGCGCGAGCAGACCATGCCAATCGGTGGCTTCCTGGGGGCCCTTCCCGCCGGTCCTATCGTTGCCCGTGCGGACGAGCTCGACCGCGTGTTGGCGATAGCCGATCTGGTCGAGGCAGGGCTCGGCCAGTTCGTCCTCCTCGCCGGTGAGCGTGGCGCCGGCAAGACCAGGGTAGCGCAGGAACTCACGCTCACGTTGCGCGACCGTGCCTTCCTCATCGCGACCGGCCGCTGCTACGAAGCGCAGCAGTCCACGCCGTACCTGGCGATGGCGGAAGCGATGACGGCTGCCTATCGCGGCGCGTCGGCAGCCGTCCAGCTCGAGACAATGCGCAAGCTGCCATATCTCGGCCGCCTCATCCCTGACGAACTGCCATCGCGAGCGGCTCAAGCATCGGACGCGTCGGAGGAACATCTCCGGTTACTGCGAGCAGCGACCCGGTTCTTCGCATCGATCGCCGCCGAGCGGCCGGCGGCGGTGTTCCTCGACGATCTCCAGTGGGCGGATACTGACAGTCTCGAGCTGTTCGTTCACCTGGTGCGCAATACCCGAAGTCACCGCGTTCTTCTCTGCGCAACCTGTGCTGATCATGATCTCCCGCCGGATCATGCGGTGACCAGCCTTCTGCGTGACCTGGCACGTGAGCATCTCACGGAGCGCGTGGCGATCAGGCGCTTGCCTCCCGAGGGAACCGGAGAGCTTATCGCGGCCACGCTCGGCGAAACGGAAGCATCCGAGGATTTCGTGGAATTTGTCCAGCGCCGCACACGGGGGAACCCGTTCTTCATTCACAGGCTGCTGCGAACGCTTGGCGGACGTTACCGATTGGTCCGGCAGATTGGTGCGGGCGGCATGGGGCGGGTCTTCGAAGCGGTCGATACGCAGACCGGACAGCGTGTCGCGGCGAAGCTGATGTTTGCTCGGAGCGAGGCCGACGCGCACGCCCTCCGACGGTTCGAGCAGGAGGGTGCCGTGCTCGCGACCCTCCACCATCCGAACATAGTCGAGGTTCACGGCACGTTCCTGGACGAGCACGCCAGCTGCATCGTGATGGAGCTTCTCGACGGGCGATCGCTCGCCGCTGTCCTGCACGCCGAAGAGCTGAATCCGGGCCGCATTAAGCATCTGATCGTCCAGGCCTGCGCCGCGCTGTCGTGCGCCCATCGACAGGGCATCGCTCACCGAGACGTGAAACCGGCAAACGTCATGGTCTTGCCGGGGGATGAGGTGAAAGTTACTGATTTCGGCATCGCCCGGATGCTTCGCCCGGCGAATCCCGACGTGAGCATGACCTCTACCGGGATGACGATGGGGACGCCCCTTTACATGGCGCCGGAACAGATCGGGGGACAAAAGGTCGACTTCCGGGCAGACATTTACTCGCTCGGGGCAGTCATGTACGAGATGGTCACGGGACGTCCGCCCTTCTCTGGAGATGATCCGCTGACATTGGCCGTACGGCATGTCCAGGAGGCGCCCATTCCGCCGAGCCGCTTCAATCCTGGGCTGCCAGCAGAGTGGGACGCATTGATTTTGAGGGCTCTCGCGAAGAGTCCGACGGATCGTTGTCCGTCGGCCGAAGCCCTCGGGTCGGCCATAGCAGCGCTGCCGATTGACTGGATAAGTGACCCCCGTCCTGACGCGACGGAAGAAGCCGAGGCAGCCACCCCTGCTCTCCAGGCGGACTCGAGGAGCGAAACGCGAGTGCCAGACGCGCGACAACAGCTGCCAAGCCGAGTCCTCGCGTCGATCTGGCGCTCCGGCCCGCGCGGGTGGATGATCGGAGGTGGGGTCAGCGCTGTCCTGGTGGCGGCGGGAGTACTCCTGGCAGCCAACGCGTTTTCGTTTGCCGGTTTCAGGCAGCAGGCCCCCGTTCGCTTCGCCCAGCTCAATGGGCTGGCGATCGACGGCCGCGGGGACATCTACGCAGTCGATCATCTCCGCGCCAGGTTGCTCGAGCTGTCGCCGACAGGGTCACTACTCGCCGAAGTGCCACTCGCCCAGCGCGGGCGCCCGGTCGGCGACGATTACTCAACGGTCGGTCCCGACGGGGTTGTCCTCGACGCTGCGGGAAACGCTTACGTGGCCAGCTACGCCTACCATGGCATTCAGCGGATCACGCCTGCGGGAAAGGTTGTCGCTCCGTGGCCACATGACCTTGGCCACGGCCAGCAGAAACCGTTCTCCCCGACGGGCATGGCGCTCGACTCCGCCAGGAACCTGTACGTCGCTGACACGTTGGATGGCCAGATCGTCAAGATCGGCAGCGCCGGCAACGTGAGCGTATTCTGGAGGGATAAGGTGGCCCCAACGGGTCAGCTCCAGGGACCGACGGGCGTTGCGGTCGGTAGAGACGGCGTGGTCTATATTTCCGACACAGATAACAGCCGAATTCTCAGACTCTCTCCGAACGGCACGTCCCTGGGGTACTGGGGTACCCAGGGAACCGGCCCCGGGCAGCTCGAGAACCCCGGGGGCCTGGCCCTGGATCGGGCCGGCAACTTGTATGTGGCCGACACGGACAATCACAGAATTCAGAAGTTCTCGCCCGGCGGCAGGCCCCTCGCCGCGTGGGGGGACCGGCAGCTGCATTTGATTTCGCCGATCGACGTGAAGATGGACGCGGCCGGCAACGTCTACGCGGCCGATAGCGTGAGCGACTTTATCGTGAAGCTCTCACCGGCAGGAAAGCTCATTACTACCTGGGGGGGCCAGGGATAGCGCGGGAAGTACGAGGGTGGCCCTACGTGTGGCCGGAGTAGAACGTGATCCAGTCGAGGGTGCTGATCTTCCCGTTCTTGATGACGAATATGTGCGCGCACCGGCCCGGCTCAGGCAGGGTAGGGGACCTGGCGAATTCATAATTGAGTACGACATTCTTCGACAGGAGCCGGGTGGAGTCCTGTATCCAGTGATAGCCATGGAACCTGGCATAGGCCGCCTGGTAGAAGGCAATGATCTGAACGATCCCGTGTGACACTTTGCTCTCTCCGAGTGGATTGCTCTGGGTGAGCACGCCATTCGGCGCGTAGATGGAGCGGAGGCGCTCAAAATTGCCGTTCTGCATCCCGGCATTGAACGCGTTGAAGTACGTCGCCACGACCGCCAATGCGCTGGCCTGCCGCGGTGCCTGGGCGCGGGCCGCAGGGAGATAGCCCCCAGTGCCGGCAGACAGGACGAGCGCGACGCCGAAGGTAACAATGAGGGCGAACCATCGAGCGCGAGTCATATCAGATCCTTTCGCATACTGTGTTCGACGGAGAGCTCACCCGAGCGTCGATCGGGAGCGCTGCGCATCTGGCAGGCAGATCGCACACAAGCGGTGGATGATTCGCAGTGTACTCCTACGGGCAGACACTGTGCGCGGCGCCATCGTAGGGGACGAAATATCGACCCACGCACGGCAGCCTTCCAGCCTCCAGTATGTGGGGTAGCGCAGGCGATGAACAGGAATTATCCACCGAAGCGCTCACCGATCCCCCACCGATCGGCGTGATGCTGGGAGAGTTCGATCGGCGGAAACGTCCGGCAACGCAATAAGGTCCCGGATCACCAGCGCTCGAGCTGGATCCTGGGGCTAAGTGAGGGCTGGTCATAAATAGAAACGCGCGCCGATATAGCCGGGGCACACACGACAGCGGACCGATGGATTGGGGCTCCGTTGCTCCGCGTTGCCGTCAATGTCCGGATGGCAACCAGGAATCGGGGCTTGTCAAGGGAAGACGGCCCCCGCGAAATGGCTTGAGACCAAGGAAAATGAATGGTGAGCGGCCGGGGAGTCGAACCCCGAACACACGGATTAAGAGTCCGTTGCTCTGCCAATTGAGCTAGCCGCCCCCGAGCCCTAGAGTCTACCTACGGCTTCTTTGCACAGTCAATCCGTGGACCAAAACACAAGGACGATCGGCACCGTTCGCGGCACGGACGAAGCGCCATTGATATCACCGGGAGAATGGTTGGCATCTTAGAAGGACGCTCTCACGAATTCAATGATGGCGGGAAGGGGCTGGTATCCCATGTCGATATTGATGGCCAGCATGGCCTCGTTGGCCACATCGTTGCCGGTGTAGATGTACGGGACGCCCTGCTGCGCGGCCCACTCCACCGTCCGGAGCTTGAGCGCCCTCGCCACTCCTCGGCCTCGGTAGCGGCGACTCACTCCGGTATATGCATTGCCGGCGTTGCCGTCCGAGCGCAGGTCGAGCACGGCCAGTCCGACCGGCTGCTCTCCGTCCAGTGCGATCCAGAAAGCGTCGGGAGATACGCTCGGATCCTCCATCGTCTCCGTTCGCCACTGTTCGAAAGGAATTGAGCCCCATTCGGCTGAGCTCGGCATGTCCCTGGCCGACTCTTCATCCACCTGGTGGATTGCCCTGAGCAACGTCTCATCGTCGGGACCCAGCTCTGCCAACGTTGCGATGCGAATGCCTGCTTCTTCCACCGTAACGGCGCCGCGCCGGCACCGGTCGAGGTTTGCGGATGCGACGTCGAGGCGCGAGATGCGATGAATGCGCCCGCTTGGGTGAAACGCTCGCCGTTGAGCAAACTCCTGGGCTCTCGGAAGGTCTTCTCGAATGGTGGTCACCATGCGGGTGACGCCGCGCTCTCGGGCGCGGTGAAGTAGGTGGGACCAGAGACCACTTCCAATGCCGCGATGCCACATCTCCCGATCGACCGTGATTGATGCTCGGAACGAACCGGTATCTTTGAGATGGATCTCGCGGTTGAACCTGGCTTCTCCTACCACGTAGGTGTCCATTTCAGCCACCACATGCTCATAGACGGCATTGGCTGGCTGAACCGCGATGCGGTGCCGAAGCTCTTCAACGCTCAGCGGCGACCGATCATGATTGATAGCGTTCCGCATCTCCACGATGCGTGCATCATCATCCGGTGTGCGTGGCCTGATACGGAGAGCCATCCTACGTCGTCGCCCCCAGATGCGCCTTCACCGTCTCGGCCAGCTTTGCGTTCACGCCGGCCACCTGCGCTATCTCTTCGGCGCTCGCGGCCTTGATGCCTCGCACCGAACCGAATGCTTTGATCAGCGCCTTGCGGCGCGCCGGGCCGATACCAGGCACGGCGTCGATCTGTGAGGAGACTGTTCGCTTCTGACGCACATTGCGATGGTAGGTAATGGCGAAGCGGTGCGCCTCGTCTCGGATCCGCTGTACCAGGTACAGAGCTTGCGAGGTCGTCGGCAACAGGACGGATTCCTTACGGCCGGGAACAAAGATCTCCTCCAACCGCTTGGCCAGACTCACGAGCGGAAGATCACCGCGTCCAACCTCCTTCAGAGCGTCGGCGGCCGCGTGAAGCTGCCCCTTTCCTCCGTCGACGATGATCAGATCGGGCAGAACGCCGAAGCTCTCGTCAGGCGAATCGCTCTCCAGCCTCTTGAAGCGGCGACGCAGCATTTCGGCCATCATGGCAAAGTCGTTGGTGCCCTCAACCGTCTTGATCTTGAATCGGCGGTACTCGGCGTTCCTTGCTTTTCCACCTTCGAAGACGACCATCGAGCCCACGGCTGACGTTCCCTGGATATTCGAGATGTCGTAACACTCGATGCGTTGAGGCATCTCCTCGAGACCAAGCGCGGTCTGAAGCTCAAGCAGTGCACCGGTCGTCTTCTGCGCGTCGTTCATCCAGCGCAGCTTGTGCTGCTCCAACGCTTCGCGCGCGTTGTCCGCCACCAGCTCAACTAACCGGCGCTTCTCGCCAATGCGCGGCACGGTGATGGTCACTGTCCCACCCCGCAGGCTTGCGAGCCATTCAGCCAGAACATCACTGTCCGGCACGTCGTGCTGTAGTAGTAGCTCGCGCGGGACATGCACTGCGCGCTCGTAGTATTGCTGGAGGAAAGAGGCAAGCGTTTCCGGTGGCTCGCTGTCCTCGGCCTCAAGACGGTAGTTGTCCTGGGCCACGACCTTACCCTCGCGGATGTGGAACATCTCGACGCAAGCCTCGGCGCCGTCCTGTGCCAGGGCGACCACATCCTGGTCAGCGGCGCGCGTCGAGGTTATTTTCTGCCGCTGCACCACACGCTCCACTGCTCCAATCTGGTCGCGCAGCTGAGCGGCGCGTTCGAAGTTGAGGGCTTCGGCGGCACGCTCCATCTGCTGTTTCAGCTCTCGCAGCACCTCTTCGTGCTTGCCCTGGAGGAAGAGAAGCACCTGGTTGATGATCGACATGTACTCTTGCCGCGATGTGTTGCGGACGCAGGGAGCGACACATCGCTTGATAAAGAACTCCAGACATGGCCGATCAAGGACCGGCGCAGGCTGCTCCGCTTCATCCGGAATAGTAAGGTCGCAGGAGCGATAGGGAAACAGCTTCTTGAGAACCGCAAGTGTCTCGTTGAGCGCGCCCGAATCGGCATACGGACCAAAGTAGACTGCGCCGTCTTTGCGCGTCTGTCGCACCCGGATGACCCGCGGATATGGCTCCTGCATGGTGACACATAGGTAGGGATACTGCTTATCGTCGCGCAGCCGGACATTGTACTTCGGCCGCCGCTCCTTTATGAGGTTGTTTTCCAGAATGAGCGCTTCCAGCTCAGTGTCTGTGACAACCGTTTCTAGCTCAGCAGCATGCGTCATCATGACCCGGACCTTGGTGGACTGCTGGTTGGGCGAGGCGAAATAGGAGCGCAAGCGCGCCCGAAGTGACGCTGCTTTGCCCACGTAGATTACCGTGCCGTCGGTGTCCTTAAAGAGGTAACAGCCAGGCCGTGTAGGGACAGATTTGAGGCGGGAGGAATCAATCATGACGTCAAAAATGGCCCGCCCAATGGTGGACGAGCCGCTCTTGCAGTATAGCAGGGGACTGTGTCTATGGGATAGACATAACCTTGGGGCAGGATCATATGTTGAGGGCAGGGAGGGAAGGAAGACGCGCGGTAGCGGGTGTGTTTGGCAGATTTCTCGGGGGCGGGATAGGCAAAGCGAGGCTACGGAGCAGGGTGTGACTTTGGGGCATCTATCCGCGGCGTGTTGGGTTGAATCTACTCTGACTTGACGCGCTGTCAAAGGCCGCCATAGTGTCCCGAATTCTGGTATACTAGAGGACAGAACGACGGGGCGCAATCCCAGGGTTATTTAGAAGTGGGCGAAGCCCGCTTCTCTTCATTTCAAAGAGGTGGTGATCCACGGCTAGTTCGGTAGGGACTAGCCGTTTCCACGCCCGGGCCCTTTGTGCGGATCCGGGAGAGGAATGGTGCGGTGATGAAAAGTGAGCTGGTAACAGCGATTCGTGCTCTCACAGCAGAGCGCGATCTCCCCATGGACATCGTTATCGCCGCGGTGGAAGAAGCGCTGGCAGCAACGTACAAACGCCAGTACGGACCTGTGCCCGATGTCCGCGTGACTCTGGACACTGAAACCGGCGAGTTCCATGTCTATGCGGAAAAGCTTGTCGTCATCGACGTGCAGGATGAAAGCACCCAGATATCGCTCAAAGACGCGCAGGCATACCCTAACTCTCCCGGCCTCAACGAGATGCTCGAGGTCGAGGTGACTCCGCCCAACTTCGGCCGCATCGCGGCGCAGACCGCGAAACAGACGATCTTGCAGCGAATTCAAGAGGCAGAGCGCGACTTGATCTTCGAGGAGTTTGCCAGCCGTGAAGGAGAAATCCTCAACGGCATGATCGAACGTATTGAGTCGAGAGGCATTATTGTCAATCTTGGCAAGTCTGAAGCCGTGCTACCGCCTCAAGAGCAGGTTCCGCGCGAGCGTTATCGCATCAACCAGCGGCTCAAAGTGTACCTCCTCAAAGTCGAGCGAGGAGTACGCTTGCCGCAGCTCATCGTGTCACGCAGTCATCGAGGATTGGTGCGCCGCTTATTCGAGGTCGAGGTTCCGGAGATCTTTAATGGCACAGTTGAGCTCAAGGCCATTGCGCGAGAGCCGGGCTCGCGTACCAAGGTAGCGGTAGCAGCGCGGCAGGAGGGAATCGACCCGGTTGGAGCCTGTGTCGGTATGCGCGGTGTCCGCATTCAGAATGTGGTGAACGAGCTTAACGGCGAAAAGATCGACGTGGTGCACTGGGAGGAGAGGCCGGAAAAATTTGTGGCCAACGCTCTCAGTCCCGCCCAGGTGCTGAACGTCGAGATCGCTGAAAGCGAGCGCCGGGCGATCGTCACGGTACCTGATTCACAGCTTTCACTCGCCATCGGCAAAGAGGGCCAGAATGCCCGCCTTGCTGCCAAGCTGACAGGGTGGCGCGTCGACATCAAAAAACAATCGGATGTTGAGACTCGGCCGGAGCCTGACGAGCAGCAACCTGCGCTGGTTGAGCCGGTTTTGGAGACTGAGCACGAGATCGAAAACGAGCCTGCCACGATGGCAGAGCTTCTGGAACAGGTTCCTGTTGAGATGGGAGACGAGGTATAGCGATGGTCAAGCATGTTCCACTTCGCTCCTGTATCGCATGTCGCGAGTCAAAACCCAAACGCGAGCTTGTCCGCGTCGTTCGTGTCTCCGATGAGCGTGTCGAGATAGACCGGACCGGCAAGCAAAACGGCCGGGGAGCGTACTTCTGTCCCGCACAGGAATGTTGGGATCTGGGACAGAAGCGCAAGGCGCTCAACCATGCACTGTCGATGACAGTGACCGCCGAGAATTGGGAGGAGCTCCTGGGCTACGCTCGGGAATCTCTACCCGAGAAGAAAGTGCCGACGCGAGTTCCCGCCCCAGCGCGCAGAGTGAGCAGGCCCAGGAAGCGCACGGTCTCAGCGACATGAGGCCCGGGCAGCACGAGCTGCCCCTCAGCCGAGATGGCTGGAGAAAGAGGTTTATATGCCAACAACAACTAGGAGAAGAGGCGGAGGCAACGATCGCTCTCGCACCGGTGGGCCGCGACGCGGTGGTTCCGGTACAGGCGGGAACGGTCACGCGCCGCAGCCGCCGGTCGTAGAACAAGCGGGACCGCGAAGCGTTGAGCTTCCCCCGGCTTTGACCGTAGCCGAGCTTGCCGACCGCATGAAGCTCACGCCGGTCGACATTATCAAGGCGCTCATGAAGAACGGCGTCATGGCCACCATCAATCAGGAGCTTGACTTCGACACGGCCAGCATTGTCGCATCGGATCTGGGCTGGGAGGTGACGGAAGCGCCACCCATCCTGGAGCAGATCGAGCAGCAAGAGGAAGTCGAAGAGGAGGACAAGTCACTGCAGGTGGAGCGGCCGCCCGTCGTCACCATCATGGGCCATGTGGACCACGGCAAAACTCTGCTGCTGGATGCAATCCGGTCCACCAATGTGGCGGAGCGCGAGGCCGGTGGGATCACGCAGCATATCGGCGCCTATCAGGTAGAGAAGAACGGACATCGCATTACCTTTCTGGATACCCCAGGTCACGCGGCATTTACGGCCATGCGTGCGCGCGGCGCCGAGGTGACCGACGTTGCCGTGATCGTGGTCGCGGCGGACGACGGCGTCATGCCTCAGACCAGAGAGGCGATTGCGCACGCTAAAGCGGCCCATGTGCCGGTTCTGGTTGCGCTCAACAAGATTGACAAGGCGGATTCCAATCCGGACAGGGTCCTGACTCAGCTCAGCGAGGAAGACCTGACGCCCACCCAGTGGGGTGGCACGACCGAAGTCATCCCCGTCTCGGCCAAGACGGGTCAAGGCATTGAGGACCTTCTGGAAACCATCCTCATTCAATCCGAGATCCTCGAACTAAAGGCCAACCCTGACAAGCCGGCCACCGGGACAGTCATTGAAGCGAAGCTCGACCGCAACCGGGGACCGATGGCGACCATTATCGTCCAGAGCGGCACCCTTCACCCGAGCGACGTCGTCGTGGTGGGGAGCACCTTCGGGCGAGTGCGAGCACTCTTCGATGACCGCAATAAGCATCTCAAAACCGCAAAGCCGGGAACTCCGGTTGCCTTGCTGGGACTGAACGAGGTCCCGGAGGCCGGTGATCGCGTGCAGGTCTTACCCGACGAGAAGCTGGCTAGAACGGTTGCTTTGCAGCGGACGCGTCAGAAGCGAGCCGAGACATTGGCTCCCACGCGCATCGGACTGGACGACATCATGTCCAAGATCTCCGCGGGTGAGACCAAGACCCTCAACCTGATCTTGAAAGCGGATACGCAGGGGTCCATCGAAGCGATCGAGCACGCTCTGCAAGAGCTGAACAATGAGAACGCGCGCGTCAATGTCTTGCACTCGGCAACGGGCGCAATCTCGGAGTCCGATGTGCTTCTGGCAGCGGCGTCCGATGCACTGATCATCGGGTTCCACTCCCGGCCCGATTTGGCCGCTCGCCGCTCCGCCGAAGAGCGACGTGTTGACATCCGGTATTACGACATCATTTACAACTTGATCAACGACATCGAGGTGGCACTCAGCGGCATGCTTGATCCGGTCTACCAGGAGGTAGTCCATGGTCATGCCGAAGTGCGAGCCGTCTTCAAAGCGGGACGCGTCAACATTGCCGGTTGCTATGTAACCGATGGTCAGATTACGCGCAATAGTG
Source organism: Chloroflexota bacterium (assembly GCA_036391775.1). Classification (GTDB taxonomy): domain Bacteria; phylum Chloroflexota; class UBA5177; order UBA5177; family UBA5177; genus DASVZE01. The sequence goes on from DASVZE010000073.1 coordinate 10,583, forward strand.
AAGCTCGCGTCCTCCGTAATGGGCAGGTGGTAACCACGGGCCGAATCTCATCACTCAAGCGATTCAAGGACGATGTACGCGAAGTATCCACGGGCTATGAGTGCGGAATCGTCATCGACGGCTTTAATGATGTGGAAGAGGGCGACGTCATTGAGGTTTACGGCCAGGAACGAATTTCCTGAAGCGGCATACTCCCGGGGCGATCTCGCCGATCGCCCCGGATTTCTCCATGGAGACGGATATGAGCGAGCGGCGTCAACAGCGTGTAGCAGAAGAGATTCAGCGCCGGGCGAGCCAATTTATCCGCGAGGAGCTAAAGGACCCTCGACTGGGTTTTCTCACCTTGACAGGTGTGGAGATCAACTCCGACCTCACCCATGCCACCCTGTATGTCAGCGTGCTGGGAGATGAAACGGAGCAGCGAGATACGATGATTGCGCTGCAACGTGCCAAAGGCCTGATCAAGAGAGATATCGGTGACTGGCTGAGAATTCGCACTGTTCCGGAGATTCACTTCAAGCTCGATACTTCCATCGAGCGAGGAGCCCGCATAATTCAGCTCATGAGGACGCTGGAGCAGGAGAGCCAGACGTGACCGAAACGGTCCAGCCGCAGACCAACGTGCTGGAGAGTGCCGTCGATATGGTTCGCGATGCCGAAACAATTGGGATCGTGGCGCACGTTAACCCCGACGCGGATGCGCTTGGTTCGATCCTGGGATTGACTCTTGGACTGGAGGCAATCGGTAAACGGGTGGTGTCTGCACTGAGCGACCCGGTTCCGGAATATGCACGGTTTCTGGCGGGTACCGAACGGATCACATCCGATCTCCCGGACCAGCCACTGGATCTGTACATATTCGCCGATTCAGCCGAGATCCACCGTGTCGGGGAGATCTACGTCAGCGATCCCTCCAGGTTTGAGCCGTCGCGCATTCTGAATATCGACCACCATCGTACCAATCCGGCGTATGGACGCGTCAACTACATCGATCCCGGTGCATCGTCAACCTCGGAGATGGTTTTTCGTTTGATTCAGTCACTCGGCGCTGAGATTGATCGGGATACTGCCACTGCGTTGCTGTTCGGCATCGTGGGAGATACGGGGTCATTCCGCAACGGCGCGACGACGCCAGGGTCGCTCGACGTATCGGCGCAGCTGGTCGCACGAGGAGCCGATATCCAGCGTATCGCCTTTCACCTTTTCGAGAGCAAGACTTTCGCGGCGGCTCGACTCTGGGGCAGGGTGCTCAGCACCATCGAGCTGGACGCCGAGCGAGGAATTGTCTTTGCCTTTCTAACCCAGGTCATGCTTGCCGAAGAGGGTGCCACGATCGACGAGACAGAGGGAATCGTGGAGTACTTGCGTGGCATTACAGAGGCCGAAGTTGTGCTCCTGTTGCGAGAAACTGAGGATGGCAACGTTCGCGTGAGTATGCGCTCGCGGCCTGCCGTGGATGTCTCGGCCATTGCCAAGGCTCTCGATGGAGGCGGCCATCGTCAGGCTGCCGGATGCACGATTCCTGGCACCTTTGAGACTGCAAAGACGGCGCTCGTCGAGACATTCGATCGACTCAACCCGCGGTGATAAACGGCGTCCTGCCTGTCGACAAGCCTGCCGGATGGACGTCACACGATGTGGTGGCACGCGTACGCCGGCTGGTAGGCCAGCGGCAGATCGGGCACGCCGGTACCCTTGACCCGCTGGCCACGGGAGTATTGCTTCTGGTGCTGGGGCAGGCCACCCGCCTCTCGCAGTATCTGATGCAGTCCACCAAGGTGTATTGTGCTGAAGTTGTGCTGGGCGTGACAACGTCGACCGACGATGCCGAAAGCCCGATCCTGGAGCGGACCGATGCCTCCCACATTTCCCTCGAGGCAGTCGAGCATGCGCTGGCCGGTCTGCGGGGAGAGATTCGGCAAGTGCCGCCACGCTTCGCTGCGATACGCCAGAAGGGCGAGAAACTGTACGTGCTGGCGCGCCGAGGAGAGGGCGTCGAGCCGGAGCCTCGTCCTGTTGTGATCTATCGGATTGATGTCGTGCGCTGGCTTCCTCCACGCGTGCGACTCCGGATCCAGTGTGGTCCGGGGACGTACATGCGCTCTCTGGCTCGCGATATCGGAGCGAGCCTTGAGGTCGGCGCGTATCTGCACAGTCTGCGCCGCGTTCAGAGCGGACGTTTCGTGGCAGACAACTGCGTGTCGTTAAAGGATTTGTGTGATGCCGAGTCGGTCCAGAAGTGTATCTTGCCGCCGGAATATGCCGTGGCCGACTGGCCGGTCGTCGTCTTATCGGACGACGAATGTGCGGCGGTGCGAATGGGCCAGCCGTTCCAGCTTGTCGGAGACGACGGCAAGCTTGTGCGCCTCTACGATGGGTCGGGAACTTTGGTAGCGCTGGCACGGACAGGAAGCGGCGAGGCTGCGCCGTTCCGAGTTTTTGCGGGGGAGAAGACGAACGATGCAGGTCGTCACTGATCTAGGCCAGCTCACACGAGCGGAGCCCACGATCCTGACAATTGGGACGTTTGACGGCGTTCACCGCGGTCATCAGTGGCTGATACGCCAGGTGGCTGACCGCGCCAGAGCGCGGGGACATAAGTCCCTGGTGATTACTTTTGATCCATCGCCGGCAGTCACGCTGCGACCCGGTGGGACCCAGCTCACCGAGGGTACCGAGAAGATCCGATTGATCTCGTCAGTCGGCCCGGATGTGACGGCAATGCTCCATTTTGACCACGAGATGGCAAACGTCACGGCCGGACAGTTCCTGGCGGAGATTCTGGACCATGTCAACCTGGAAGAGATCTGGGTTGGTGGGGATTTTGCCTTCGGACATAACCGTGAAGGAACCGTAGAGTACCTCATCCGGGCCGGCCAACGCACTGGGTTTTCGGTCATGGTGGTTCCCCGCAGGGCGATACTCGATGTACCGGTGAGCAGCACCATGGTGCGCGAGCTTATGCGGAAAGGCGATGTGGCACGAGCAGCAGAGCTCTTAGGGCACTATCCCAGTATCCGTGGCACGGTGGTAACCGGCGCCCGGCGCGGACGCCAGATGGGCTATCCGACAGCCAATGTCGCCTATCCCGAGTCGCAGGTTCTACCCGCCACCGGGATCTATGCCGGCTATCTGCGCACTGATGGCGGGCGCCTTCCCGCGGCCATCAGTGTTGGATTCAACCTGGTCTTTGCCGGTCGGGAGATCAAAGCCGAAGCGTATATTCTGGACTTTGACGAGGATGTCCTGGACACAGTCGTGTCGCTTGATTTCGTTGAACGGCTGCGAGATGAGCAAAACTTCGAAAGCGTGGACGCGCTGGTGCAGCAAATGGGCCGCGACGTCGAGCAGACGCGAGAGATCCTGGCAAGGGCCGAAGAGCCCGGCGAGCTTCTACTCTAGCGTCGTTGAAATTGTGGATCAGAGAGGAGAGCCGAACTCTCCTCTCTGATCCGGAAAGCCTAACCTTTGACCCCGGAGCTCGCAACTCCTTCGATGAAGAACCGCTGGGCAAAGATGTAGACCACAAGAATCGGCAAGATCACGATCATAGCTCCTGCCATGACCTGTGGCCAGTATGTGGTGTACTGAAAGGCGTAATGTTGCAAGCCCACGGGCAGCGTCAGCATGTTGTCTGTGCTGGCGATGAAGCTTGGCATGAGGAAGGAATCCCAGTTGCCCTGGAACTGTAGTATCCCTAACGTCGCCAGAGCAGGTCTGGCCAGCGGAAGCGCAATACGCCAGTAGATGCCGAAGCGTCCAAGTCCATCGATGCGGGCCGCCTCCTCCAGCTCGATCGGCAGGGACATGAAGAATTGGCGCATCATAAATATGCCGAAGGCCGACACCATGAAGGGAATAGACAAGCCCTGGTAAGTGTTGATCCAGGATCCGCCCGGCATCTTGACCAGGATGACGTAGACGGGGACCAGAGTCATGGCAACAGGTACCATCAGGGTTCCGAGCACCAGGAAGAAGATGATTGTGCGGCCGGGGAACCTCATGCGCGCGAAAGCGTAACCCGCAAGCGAGTCGAAGAAGAGATTCCCCACCATGACAATGAAGGCCACGATCAAGCTATTGAGAAACCAGTGCGGGAAGTTGCCGGCGGTTAGAACCCCGTCGGCGCCCGTCCAGGCATCAGTTGTCCAGTGTAGAGGGAGACCGGTCGGAGTCCGCCGGTATGTTTCGGGCAACGGTTTTAGCGAGGTGAGAATGCCCCACAGAAACGGAATTGCCGTGATGATTGAGTAGAAGATGAGGATGAGGTAGAAGCCGGCTCGTTTGCTGATCTCAAAGCCGCCCCGTTTGGGTTGAACGCCGATGGAGTATGCCATGGCTACCCTGCCTCCTCTCCGAATAAGCGGCGGACAACAATTGTTGCAATGAAGATGACCACAAACAGTACGAAGGAAGCCGCCGCCGCGACCCCGTAGTATCCGTCCTGAAAGGCAGTATTGTAGATGTACATGACGGCTGTCATCGTGGAGTAGTCGGGGCCGCCGCTGCCCTGAGAGACAATGAATGCCTGGTCAAAGATCTGCAGCGTCCCAATGAGGCCCGCCGCAATGACGAAGAAGAGCGCCGGGCGGATGAGCGGAAGGACTATGGTCAGCACAGCCCGCGGCCCGGTCGCTCCGTCGATTGCCCCGGCCTCGAGCACTTCGCGGGGAACATCCTGCAGAGCAGCCAGGAAGATGATCATGAGCGTGCCGGTGGTGGTCCAGATGTTGAGACCCATGATGGACTGCAGGGCGGTCATCGGATCGCCAATCCAGTTTGGGCCGGTGATATTCACC
>DASVZE010000074.1:0-6536 GCA_036391775.1 Chloroflexota bacterium
CAGCCCTACACCCATGTTCTCGACATGGTCAAGCAGCTTGGCTATAACACCATCCGTCTTCCGTTCTCCAATGAGCTGGTGGAAACCAATCCGATCGTCACGACCGGGGTGGCGGCCAACCCTCAGTTTCGAGGCGTACACGCGCTGGATGTCATGGACGCGATCGTCCGCTATTGTCAGCGCATTGGACTCAAAGTGATTCTCGACGATCATAGAAGCGTTGCATCACGCCGCCACAATGTCAATTGGCTGCTTGAACCGCTGTGGTACGTACCGGGATACCCCGAATCGTCGTGGGTTCAGGACTGGGTCACTCTTGCCCGGCGATACATTCACAACGACGCCGTCATCGGTTTTGATCTGCGCAACGAGCCACATACCAACGGACCGGGACCATGGAACGTCAACGCCTATCTTCATCAAGGTGCGACCTGGGGACCATATAACGGCGTGGACGATTTGTCGACCGACTGGCGACTGGCGGCCGAGCGGGCAGGAAACGCAGTATTGGCTGTCAATCCGCACCTCCTCATGTTTGTGGAGGGCCTGCAGCTCTACCCGGACCCGTCTCAGCCGAACGGCGTGAATTCATACTGGTGGGGAAGCATTCTGACTCCCGCCAGAAACTATCCCATTCAGTTCGATGTGCCTCACCAGCTGGTGTATTCGGCGCACGACTGGGGTCCCTGGAAGTGGGAAATGCCATGGTTTCACAACATGACCTATGCCTCCTTGCAACAGGTATGGGAGCGTAACTGGTCATTTCTGCTGGATCCGAGCAACCCGAACGCGGCGCCGCTCTGGATTGGAGAATTCGGTACCTGCACGCTGAACCCGGGATGCGTAACCAGGGAGCGTCAGGGAAACCAGGCGCAGTGGTTCAATCTGTTCTTGCGTTTCCTGCAAGACCACCCGGAGCTTGGTTGGAGCTTCTTTGCCTTGAACGGGACAAATTCCAATGATCACACGGCCAACAACGGATTGCTCAATGCGCGATGGACTGGAGTCCAGAACCCGGCGTTGCAGAAAGAGCTCGAGACGATTCAGCCCTGAGCCCTGGGGAGGAGAGTGCACATGATATCGCTTTCAACCATGGAAGCGAGGCGATTTCTACTGGCGTATCACTTCAGTCCAGGCACCATCGGGGAGGTGTTCGAGCGGCTCGGTACTGTCCAGTACGATCCTCTCAATCCAGTGGGGAGGAATTCCGATCTGGTATTGCAAGCGCGGATTTCGGACTACCGCGTAGACGATTGGCAGCAATACGCCTATAGGCAGCGACTGGCATACGATGCGTGGGACAAGCAGGCCTGCCTGGTGCCGACGTCGACCTGGGCAGAGCGCGCATTGATTCGCGAGCGATACCATCCATGGCACGACCGGGATATTCTCGACGCATTTCCCGACCTCATGGCCGTTGCTCTACGGGAGATCGACGTCCGTGGCCCGCTGTGCTCTCTTGACTTCGCGGATCGAACGCGGGCTCCCGAGGGCCATTCATGGTACGGCCCAACGCGCATCAAGAGAATCCTCAGGGCACTGTGGGCGCGGGGCGTTCTAGTGACCCACCACCGTGACGGCGTGCGACATTACTACGATCGGCCGGAGCGCGTCATACCCGGCGAGCATTTTTGCCGCGAGCCTCTGCTCGACGAAAGCGCGTACCATCGCTGGATCGTCCTCCAGCGGCACCGCGCCACCGGCTTTATGCGTCCACGGGCCGATCTCGCCATCTGGAGCGTGTGTGGCGATGCGCCCACACGAGCAAACGCCATCGCCGCTCTTGTACGCGACGGTGAGCTGATCCCGGTTGAGGTAGGCGAACGAAAGTCCCTCTTCCATATGCCGGCGGAGAGCGAACCCCTGCTAAACGCTCCCCCAGCCGCGCCGGTCATGCGTTTTCTCGCCCCGCTCGACAATCTGATATGGGACCGAAACGCCTTGCGAGACGTTTTCGGGTTCGACTATGTCTGGGAAGTCTACAAGAGGTCGCCTGACCGCGTCTGGGGTTATTACGTCCTGCCCGTGATGTTCGGTGATCGCTTCGTTGGCCGCTTCGACTCCCGCGTAGAAAATGGGGTCTGGATGGTCACTCGCTGGTGGTGGGAAGACGGTGAGCCTCAGGCAGATGTACTTCACGCGCTTCCGGACGCCGCGAGTCGATTCCTTTTCTATCTTGGGGCCACCACCATTGGAGCCGGAGAGGGCGTGGATGCGATCACGCGTGAGGCGCTCAGACTGGCAGAATAGGGTGGACGGCTCGGGCCGGCAAAGGAGAAGAACATCGTGGCTACGGAAACGACACAGTCTCTGCAATCGTTGACCGAACGCCCGGCGTGGCAAGCGCTGCTGGCCCACTTCGAACAGATGAAGAGCCGGCACCTGCGCGATCTATTCGCCCAGGATCCGGATCGCGGAATCCGGCTCACGGCGGAAGGCGCGGGAATCTTTCTGGACTATTCAAAAAACCGGATAACCGACGAAACCATGCGGCTGTTGATCAACCTGGCAGACGAGTGCGGCCTGCAGGAACGTATCGACGCCATGTTTCGAGGCGACAAGATCAACATTACCGAGGATCGAGCTGTTCTCCACACCGCTCTGCGGCAGCCGTCCAACGCGCGGGTGACAGTGGGCGGCACGAATGTCGTGACGGAGGTTCATCACGTTCTTGATCGCATGGCTCACTTTGCCGAGCAAGTGCGCGGCGGTGAGTGGAAGGGCTTTACCGGGGCGCCGATCAGGAACATCGTCAATATCGGAATCGGCGGTTCCGACCTCGGTCCGGTCATGGCATATGAGGCACTGAAGCACTACAGCCAGAGGGACCTGCAATTCCGCTTTGTCTCGAACGTCGACGGCACCGATTTCGCCGAAGCGACCAGCGACCTGAAGGCCGAGGAGACCCTCTTTATAGTTTCCTCCAAGACTTTTACTACCCTGGAGACCATGACCAACGCGCGCTCCGCTCGAGAGTGGGCTCTCCGTTCTCTGGGAGATGAGCGCGCCATCGCCCGGCACTTCGTGGCCGTTTCCACCAACGCGCAGGAAGTCGCGAAATTCGGCATCGACACCAACAACATGTTCGGCTTCTGGGACTGGGTGGGTGGTCGCTACTCCATGGATTCCGCCATCGGACTCTCCACCATGGTGGCAATTGGGGGCCAGGGCTTTCGCGACATGCTGACCGGATTCCACGACATGGACGAGCATTTCCACTCTGCTCCACTGGAGAGCAATCTCCCGGTCATCATGGGACTGCTCGTCGTCTGGTACAACAACTTCTTTGGCGCCCAGACAGTGGGGGTCATGCCGTACGACCAGTATTTGAAGCGTTTCCCCGCATACTTGCAGCAGCTCACCATGGAGAGCAACGGCAAATCGACGACCCTGGCGGGCACGCGTGTCAATTACCAGACCGGCCCGATCTTCTGGGGCGAGCCGGGAACGAACGGGCAACACTCCTTTTATCAGCTGATCCATCAGGGGACGAAGCTTATACCGTGCGACTTTATCGGCTTCTGCCAAACTCTCAATCCCCTGGGCGACCACCACGATCTCCTCATGGCCAATCTCTTTGCGCAGACTGAGGCGCTGGCCTTCGGTAAGACCGCGGAGGAGGTGCGAGCGGAAGGAACATCCGACTGGCTTGTGCCCCATCGCGTCTTCGAGGGCAACCGGCCAACCAACACCTTAATGGTCGACCGCCTGACTCCGCGGACACTGGGCTGCCTGATCGCCCTATACGAGCACAGCGTCTTTACGCAAGGCGTGATCTGGAATATCGACTCTTTCGACCAGTGGGGCGTGGAGCTTGGCAAGGCGCTTGCCAAGAGAATCATATCGGAGCTTCAGAGTGCCTCCGGTGAGGGCCTCACCCACGACAGCTCGACCAACGCGCTCATCGAACGCTATAAACGCCGCCGTGGAGAGTCAGGCAGCAGCTAGTTACCGTCGTCGACACACGGGGCCCCAACGCTTTTCGGTCCGCCCGTGTCCAGCGAGCGCATGCACCGGCTGACCAGCGCCCTGAGCTGCGACTGTTCCTCTTCCGATAGATCGCTCACCATGCGTTCGTGGACGCTCTCCACACGCTCCGTGGCATCGCTTAGGCGCTTGCGACCTTCGTCCGTCAAGCACACCTTCAAGACGGTGCCGTGAGCCGGGTGCGGCTCTCGGTAGATCAAGCCCGCGTGTTCGAGGTTCTGCAAGATAGTGTTGACTGTCTGCGGTGTGATGTGGTGCATGCGCGCCATTTCCGCCCCAGACACCCCTTCTGTTTCATGCAGACATTTCAACGTGCCCCATTGCGGCGTGGTTAGATCGAGATCCCGCAAGGCATCGTCCAGGGCGTGCCGCATAACGCGGTAAAGCTGCCCTATGGCGTAACCAGGAAGTTGGCCGAGCCGACTTGACTCCGAACCGGCAACCATCGTGTGCCCCCCATTTTGTCCAGGTTGACCAACTATCAGAGGTCTGATAGGTTTAGTGGTGCTACTCTATCAGACCTCTGATAAACAGACTGTAGCACAGGGAGGTCTCGGCATGACGGCGCTTGCCGAACGAGTTCATTCAAAACCCAGTATCAACCCATGGGCCACCTTCGCTGTTGCTGCTGTCGCACAGTTTATGGTGGTACTCGACGCTTCCATCATGAATGTGGCGCTGCCATCCATTCAGCGCAGCCTGAACTTTTCGCAATCAGATCTTCAGTGGGTCATCAACATCTACGTGCTCATGTTCGGCGGTTTCTTGCTGCTGGGAGGGCGAGCGGGTGATCTTTTTGGCCGGAGGCGGATGTTCATTGGCGGTCTGATCTTCTTTTCCCTTGCCTCCTTTCTGGGAGGACTGGCCCAGACCGCGGGCTGGCTGGTGGTGGCGCGCGGCATTCAGGGACTGGGTGGCGCCGTCATCTCGCCTGTCTCACTCGCTATTGTGAGCAGCACATTTTCCGAAGGAGCCGAACGCAACCGCGCCGTCGGTATTTTTGGCTCGCTGGCAGGCGCCGGAGGCGCGGCCGGCGTGCTACTTGGCGGTATCTTGACCACTGATTTCGGCTGGCAGTGGGTCCTGTTCGTCAACGTGCCGATCGGTCTGATGGCTGCGGCAGCGGCATTGCGCTTTATCCCGTCCGACCGCGGTCAAACGCAAGAAGGCGGCTTCGACCTGCTGGGCGCCGCGACCATTACCGCGGGACTCGTGTCCCTGGTCTACGGTGTCGTGAAAGCTCCTCAAGACGGTTGGGGGTCGGCTGCGACCGTAGGATTCCTCTCGGCGGCGGCCGTGCTGATCGCGGCCTTCATCGTGATCGAGCTGCGTTCCTCCTCACCGCTGGTACGGTTAGGCATATTCCGTATCCGCAACCTGGCTGTGGCAGATGTGGCCGGTATGCTGGGTGGCGCGGGCATGTTTGCCATGTTCTACTTCCTTTCGCTGTATATGCAGATCGTCTTGCGCTACTCCGCGCTCCAGACCGGCATTCGCTATCTCCCGCTCGCGATCACCATCATGATCTCGGCAGGCATCACATCTCAGCTGGTCACGCGTTTCGGCTACAAGTACGTCATGGCAATCGGCCAGGGGCTGGCGGGCGTCGGAATGCTCTTGCTTACACGGATCGTGGTCAATGGCGATTTTCAGCATGATGTGCTGATACCGATGCTTGTTATCGCCTTTGGTCTGGGAATGACCTTTGTGCCTCTGCAGATCGCTTCGGTGACCGGAGTCAAGCGCGACGAGATCGGTCTCGCTTCGGGACTGGTGAATGCCTTCCTCCAGATTGGTGGAGCAATTGGACTGGCGGTCCTGGCAACCATCTCCACCACCGAGTTCAATGGTGTGATCGCAACCTCCCCTCACACCGCGCTCGCTTACCCCACTGCGCTGGTAGCAGGATTCCAACACGCCTTTCTGGGAGGCGCTATTCTGCTGGGAGCGGGAGCCTTGCTTGTTCTCCTGCTGATGCCCCAGGGAGGGCACGATACCGAAGAGAGCGAGGAAACCGAAGCCGTTCCGACCTTCGCCTAGCGGGCAAGAAGATCCAGAGCGGCTTGAGCGACGTGCTGCGGAGTAAGTCCGTACTTCTCCAGAAGCGCTTCGTTCTGGCCGCTCTCGCCATAGACGTCGCGTAGACCAACCCGGCGCATGGGAGTCGGGTGACGCTCTCCCAGCGTTTCGGCCACCGCGCCGCCGAGGCCGCCCAGAATGGACCCGTCCTCCGCCGTCACCACATAGCCGGTTTGCTCCGCCGCACTCACAATAGCGTCCTCGTCAAGCGGCTTGAGCGTCGGGACATGCAGAACGTGAGCCGAAACTCCCTTACCCTCCAGAATCTCCGCGGCCTCCATAGTGCGAGCGGACTGAACCCCGGTGGAGATGAGGGAGATGTCCGATCCCTCTCGCAATACGTATGCCTTGCCGATGGTGAACGGTTCGTCTCGCGGCCGGATGACGGGACTCGGATCTCGAGTCAGCCGGATATACGCCGGCCCTCGATGCTCCATCAGGGCCCACATGGCAGAACGCACTTCGTTGGC
>DASVZE010000075.1:0-4402 GCA_036391775.1 Chloroflexota bacterium
GACGTGTTGCCGTAGCGGTCGATGTTGACGAAGACATGGTCCGACGGAATGCCGAGCCGGCGAACTGCGACGTCTATGATTCGCGTGTTTGCCTGGTGAGGAATGAAGAGATCGATATCGCTTACGCCCAGCCCTGCCTTATCCAGCACCTGATGCGTTGACTCAGCGACGACCCGGGTAGCGAAACGGAAGACTTCAGGTCCGGCCATTTTCACGTAGTGCAAGCGCTCCTGAATGGTGCGCTCGCTTGGAGGAGTTCGGCTACCGCCTGCTGGAATGCAGAGCGCGGGCCCTCCCGAGCCGTCGGACCCGAGGACAAATTGAGGATCGAAGCGAGCGTAGTCGCCCGCTGATATCACGACCGCCCCCGCACCGTCGCCAAAAAGGACGCAGGTGCTGCGATCCGTCCAATCCAGGATACGTGACAGGACTTCACTGCCGATCACGAGTACGTTGCGATGCATGCCGCTGGCGACCGACGCGCACGCCACAGACAGTCCGTACATGAAAGACGTACATCCGGCCTCGAGATCGAACGCACCCCCGCGGATCCCCAACGCATCCTGAACGAGGCAGGCAGTGGCTGGAAATTGAAAATCGGGCGTGGCGGTTCCCACGATGACGAGGTCGATATCGTCCGCCGAAAGCTGCGCGCGGTGCAGTGCGCCGTACGCTGCATGAATCGCCATGCTGGAGGTCGTCTCGTCCGGAGCGGCGATGTGGCGCTCTCGAATCCCCGTCCGCGACGTTATCCACTCATCCGATGTGTCGACCAGCTTTTCGAGCTCCTGGTTTGTCATGACCCGTTGCGGTGCATACATTCCCCAGCCGCGAATTGTGGGGCGAGTCATGACGTCTCTCCTTCCACCGGATGTATGTACATGAGGGGCTGGCCAGTCTCGACCAGGTCGCCATCCTCGCGAACAACGCTGACAACGTCGCCGCGCACGTCTGCCAGCACTTCATTGAACAGCTTCATGGTTTCGATCAGTGCGACGACCTGACCAATCTCAACTCGACTTCCAGGGGATACAAAGGGGTCTTGCTCAGGAGTGGGGCGACAGTAAAAGACACCTGTCAGAGGGGCCGCTAGGGGCACTCCTTCCTGGGCAGCAGGCTGGCGAGGCGTGACTTCCACCTGCATTCCGGATCGCTTCCCAGGCTCCCGCAGCACGTACAGACGTGATGAACCACGAACAATCTCAAGCTCGTCGACATCCGTCGCTTCGAGGCGGCGAAGCAGATGTTGCAGCGATTCAATGTCGAGCAGAGGCGGTTTGCCCTCATTCATCGTTGCTAATTGAACCGGCGAAAGATCAGGCTGACATTATGACCGCCAAAGCCGAACGAGTTACTCATCACGACGTCGAGGTCGGCGGACCGGCCTTCGTTCGGCACGTAGTCCAGATCGCACGCCGGGTCAGGATGTTCGTAGTTGATGGTAGGCGGAATAAATCCCTCCTGCAACGCGCGTATGCAGATGATAGCCTCGACCGACCCGGCCGCGCCGAGGAGATGTCCGGTCATCGACTTGGTGGAGCTTACCGGCAGGTTCTGGGCATGCCGGCCGAAGACGTGTTTTATTGCAGCGGTTTCTGCTTTATCTCCCACCACGGTGGAGGTACCATGCGCATTAACATACTGCACAGCTTCCGGAGCAAGCTCGCTGTCGCGCAGAGCATCGCACATGGCGCGGAGTGCGCCTTCGCCGCCAGGCGCGGGATCGGTTATATGGGAAGCGTCGGCCGTGGCACCGTAGCCGATGACCTCGGCCAAAATGCGCGCTCCGCGCTCACGGGCATACTCGAGCTCCTCAAGGATCAGGACGCCGGAGCCCTCCGATAGAACGAATCCGTCTCGCTCCAAATCGAACGGCCGGCTCGCGCGCTCCGGCTCGTCGTTGTGGGTGGAAAGAGCACGCATATTGGCAAAGCTCGCAATCCCGATTTCGACAATTCCCGCTTCGGATCCCCCTGCGATCATGGCATCCGCCTGCCCGCGCTTGATGATCTCGTATGCTTCTCCCGTGGCGTGCGCCCCAGTCGCACAGGCAGAGACGACGCTAAAGTTTGGGCCCTTGGCTCCGGTCAAGATAGAGATGTAGCCAGGTGCCAGATCGACAACCATCTGGGTGATCAAGAATGGGCTGATGCGGCTGGGACCCCGCTCAAACAGGGTCTTGAACCCGTCACTCAAGGAGCCCAATCCACCGATGCCGGAGCCAATAAGTACGCCGATGCGGTCTGCGTTGTCCGGCCGAATTTCCAGTTTTGAGTCATGAAGTGCTTCCACTGCCGCGGCGTATGCGAGCTGCTGAAAGCGGTCCATTCGTCGGACATCCTTGGGATTGGGAAGCGCCTTGGGATCAAAATCGTTGACCTCGCCTGCAATGCGAACAGGGATGCGTTCGGGGTCAAAGCGAGTGATCCGTCCTACGCCCGATCTGCCTGCCTTAATCCCCTGCCAGGTCGTCACTGTGTCCTTTCCCAGGGGGGTCAGGCATCCAACTCCCGTGACCACGACGCGCCTCTTCATCACCTCTCCTCTTCCCGAATAGCACAACACCGCCGTTCTCCGGCGGTGAAGGATTTCATGCGCATGATTGTCCCCTAGAACCGCCGGCCGGTACAAGCCGGCCGTTGTACCGTCACTCGGTCATTCAGTACACTGTGTCCGTGCGCTTGCGCACGTTTTTTGTCTGCCGATGTAGCTCAGTTGGTAGAGCAGGCGCTTCGTAAGCGTCATGTCGCCGGTTCGAGTCCGGCCATCGGCTCCATTGTAGCCCCCGCATGCCGGGGGTTACTTTTTTCTCAGCGAAATTCCAGGTGCCGGGTGGGTCCTTGCCTCTACAATCGAACGACGTAGACGAGTTACGAGTGGCCTGCTCCTCTTTCCCCTTGCGAATTCACCGGTTGACCGCCATGCTGTGCGCGGTTAGCTTGCTTGTGAGTACAGTGCTGACCGGATGCGGATCATCTGCATCCGCGACGGGAAAAACTCTGCGCCTCCCTCTCTACGGACGAATTCCATCCCTGGATCCAGCGGTTGCTGCCGGCCAATCTTCTCGCTTTATGGCGTCGCTTCTTTTTTCCTGCCTGGTCAAGCTCAGTCCAGATCTCCATGTCATTCCAGAGCTTGCAGTCTCACTTCCCACCATTTCGAGTGACGCCCGCAGCTATACATTTACCGTTCGTCAAGACGCGCGTTTTGAAGACGGACGAAGTGTTACAGCTCAGGACGTCGCATTTTCATTGTCCCGAGCGCTCTGGCCGTCGGTTCGGTCACGGGTAGCGGGCAACTCTCTGAGCGGAATTCAGGGTGCGGGAGCCGTCCAGAGAGGAAAGTCACGCAGTCTTGTGGGAATACATATTATCAATCGCCTTTCACTTCGCATCCGGCTAGCGGCGCCTGATGCGTCGTTCCTGTACAAGCTTGCGCAGCCCGCTGCTTCCATCGTGGAGCGAGCACGTATTGACCGCTTCATCCATGGGAACTGGGGATCTCCCTCGCCCGGGACGGGCGCCTGGAAACTATTGCGGAAAGATGCCGATGGAAGTGTTGAGCTTGTTCCGCGACGTCATTTTTACGGCGGTGGGTTGGGTCTGGACGGATTGTTACTCATCCCGGTTTCCAGCCGCGATAAGGGCATTCAACTCTACAACCGAGGATTGCTCGATGCGGCGCGCGTTCCAACAAGTGCTTACTCTCGACTATCCTCGCGTTCGGACTTTGTCGAATCGGCGGCTCTGGACGGTTATTATGCTATTCCCTCAAGGCCCGGAGAATCCTCTCTGGCGGCAAATCTTCAGCGCGACACGCTGACGCAGTCCCTTCCCGTGTTCTCTCCGATGGATCAAATCGTGCCTCCAGCCGTTCCCGACTATCTCGCTTCTCCGCCCAGCCCGGCTTCAATGACGGGGTATGGGACCACTCCGCCTGCTGTCACCTTGCAGGAATCGCCAAAAGATTGGGCCACTCTGGCGCTCGCGCACGCGCTTGGCCAGCAGTGGCATGTGGTGGCGCACGGTGGGGAGAAGGTCCAGATTGTTCACATTACCTACGCGCTTCCGGACCCGTCGGCCGCATTGGATTGGGCGCAGCGCCTGACGAACAACCGGTGGTACCGCAGCCAGCTGGTCGAGGGAAGTAGCCTCTCGGACGATCCGGTGTCCCGTATGGGCGTCTACAGCAATGCAGAGGCCTGGGCTCTCGACCAGGCGATCGTTATTCCCCTGGCCAACGGATCAGTCAGCTACTTGATGAGGTCATCCGTCAGCGGACTAGACGTTACGGCTGTCGGACTCATGCCCGACGAAAACTCGTGGCCCGCAGTGAGCGTGACCTAGTCAGCCGGCTGGCAGGGTATCGGGGAAAAGGATCTTCCGATTCCGGTCTACCACCT
>DASVZE010000076.1:0-2373 GCA_036391775.1 Chloroflexota bacterium
GGTAGTTCGCTGCGTCAGTCCCATGGCTACCACGGTGATCCGGTCGTGCCCGTTCCAGGGTATAGCACCCGGCTGGGGCTTGAGCAGGATCGCGCTCATCCCTTCCAGTACAGCGGGATTAAAGATGACAACCGCCCCGGACAACAGAAGAGAGAGCAAAAAGGCCAGAAAGAAGCCAAAAAACAGCCGGAACCAGCGCCGTCGCGGGCGGCTTCGGGGGGACGGAGTCAGAGCATCAGGTGTTTTTCTGGGCGAGGGGATCGCCAACTGTGCAGACACAAGTGGGATTATACGGCTACTGACGTGCTTGACTCTACTGCCGAGTAAGAAATCGCATCCATTCTTCACGTGGCCAGAGAACTTCAGCGAACGAGCGCACGACAAGATCCGCTTGGGCTAGTCTCCCGGGAGAAAAAGCGGCGGCGATTGCTATGACACGGCAGCCCGCCGCCTTTCCTGCCTCTACCCCAGCGGGTGCGTCTTCCAGCACCACGATCCGGGCCGGCGAGATTTTCAGTCGCTGCGCGGCGAGCAGAACGATGTCCGGCGCAGGTTTACCATGCCGCACCTGTTCACTGGAAACCACATCCTGGAACCGGTCACGCAACCCGGTGAGCCGCACAATCAGATCGATGTTTGCAGGAGGAGCAGAAGAAGCGATGGCCTGAGGTATTCCTAGGTGGTGAAAGTGCTCGACGAGCTCTCTCGCACCGGGTTGCATTCGGACTCCGTCACGCTCCAGTGAGGCCCCAAAAAACTGCTCCTTGCGCGCACCCATAGCCGCCAAATCATCACCAGCACCGAATCCCAGATGATGGACCAGCACGTCGTCGTTACGCAACCCGAAAGTTGGCCGGAAGACATCGTAGCTCAGATCTCGCCCATGCTCCTGGAGCAGCGAGCGCCAGGCCGCGTAGTGGTTCGCCTCAGTATCGACCAGCGTTCCGTCCAGGTCCCATATAGCCCCTATGTGCATACTGTCAGACATTCGTCGCTCCGGACCGGCGCCGAGACAAAGTAGGCGCGACGTATTCCGGCGCTCCAAATGCGCACTTTACATCAGGCAGGGATTGGAGCAGACATCGCGGCATAACGACCCAGACCAGCGTCTATGCGGAGTAGCCATTGGGATGGGTACGATGCCAGTCCCACGCCGATCCCACGATAGTCTCCAGATCGCTGTATCGCGGCTGCCAGTCCAGCGTTCGCTGCAGCTTGGCTGGATCGGCTGCAAGCTGCACTGGATCCCCTGATCGACGGTCGCATGTCTCAACTGAAAAGTCCACCCCAGTTGCCTTCCTTACCGCCCGGATCACCTCCAGATTGCTCTTGCCTTTTCCGGTTCCGATATTGAAGACATCGCTTGACCCACCACGTGCCAGATGCTCAACGGCCAGCACATGTGCCGACGCGAGATCAAGCACATGAACGTAATCGCGGATGCAGGTACCATCCGGCGTGGGGTAGTCGGTACCGTATAGCGGCAGATTCGGCCGCTGTCCAAGTGCTGCCTGGATGGCAACTGTTAACAGGTGGGTCGCAGGGAGGTGATCCTGCCCCTTCGAGCCGTCGAGCGCGGCGCCGGTCGCGTTGAAGTAACGGAGCGACACGCTACGAATACCGTGGACCAGGTCGTACCAGGGCAGCATACGTTCCACCTGGAGCTTTGACTCACCGTACACATTGGTCGGCACGGTTGGATCGGACTCCTTGATCGGCAGGTGAACTGGATTGCCGTACACAGCGGCGGTTGAGGAGAAGACAAACTTGTCGATGCCGTGACGCGCAGCGGCATTGAGCAATCGAATAGTATTTCCCGTGTTGTTCTCAAAAAACCGCCCGGCCTCCTTCATCGACTGCCCGGCCTCGATATACGCGGCGAAGTGAATGATCGCGTCGAACTGCCGACTGCCCAGGCAGTTATCCAGGGCTTGGACATCTCCTACGTCACACTCAATGAGCTCGGCATCGATCGCATTGCGGTGGCCGTAGCAGAGATTGTCGTAAACCACAACATCGTGACCGGCACTTTGCAGCGCATCTACCGTAAAGCTGCCTATATAGCCGGCACCGCCGGTCACCAGTGCTCGCACGCGCTTACCGTCGCTGCTTGCCGCGCTCTTTGGGGCGCTGCCGCTGCGGCTCGGTTCGGGGTCTGGCGGTTGGGCGGTAACGCCGCTCCACCTGGTTTTGCTGGATCTTCCACAGCGCAACGGGTACACGCATGGTGAAGTCGTACACGTAGTAGGCAACGGACACGATCATACACAGCAGGAGTAAGTACATCCAGATCGGCATCGCCAGATAGTCAACACTGAGATACCGCATGGCTGCGAAAAACAGACCGGCCACGGCATAGTACATGGAAGTCTG
>DASVZE010000077.1:0-2177 GCA_036391775.1 Chloroflexota bacterium
GTTTGGTACCAACTCATCGCCGAGCGCGGGTATCACGCGGGCGATGATACTGTCCACTTCGAGCCGCTCTACCCTCTTCTGTCGCATATCGTCTCCGTTCCTTTGGCCGGTCACGTGGTGCCGGCGTTGCTGATCGTGGCCAGCTCAGCTTTCGCCGTGGCCATGTGGCTGCTCTACAAGCTTGCTCGGATCGATGTGGGAGCCGAGGCAGCGCACCTTACCGTCCTGCTCACCGTCTTCTTCCCTGTCGGCTTCTTCCTGCTGGCACCGTACACCGAAAGCCTTTACCTGGCGCTGACTCTCGCGGCCTTTTGGTTCGCGCGCCATAACCGACCATGGCTGGCGGGCCTCATGGGCCTGGGAGCCGCGCTAACACGGACAGTCGCGATCTTCATGGTCATGCCACTTGCCTATGCTTATGTCAAGCAGCGGGACGAGGAGGGCAAAACGCCGGGATTGGGATTGCTGGCATCTACATTCCCCGCTCTTGGACTGCTGGGCACGATCGGGTATGACCGCCTGATTGTGGGCGAGCACCGCTCCGTCTTCCAGGTAGGATCGCAGTGGGGCGACACCATCGTGCCTTTCTGGCGCGCCGTTCCGGACAGCTGGTCGCACATCACTGCCACAGGGGACCCGGTGGAGATCCTCAATCTGGTCGCTCTTTTCGGATTTACCATCCTGGCGCTGCTGGCGGTCCGGCGGCTTCCTCTCATGTACAGCCTGTACACCCTGCCGTACCTGGCGCTGCTCTTCGACCGGGAGTCGGCGGTTTCACCGTTGGAGAGCGTCGCGCGGTACCTGCTCGTGCTTTTTCCCTGTTTCATGATGCTGGCGCTGGGACTGGCGCGGCGGCGAGGGTTCGCCGCCGCCTGCCTGTTGGTCGGCATCTCGATGCAGGTCGTTCTTCTTGATTACTCGGTCCACTTCGGCTTTGTGGCTTGAGTCAGGAGGATCGGTGGAGAGCAAGCCGGAATCACTTCACGTGCCGCAAGCCAATCCGGTAACCACCACTGCCGCGCTGCCCCGCGAGGAGAGTGAGACGGCGGCAACCCCCTGGTCCATGCTCTACCAGGACCTCCCCGGGGATTGGCGGCTGGCTCTCGGACTCGTTCTCGCTCTGCGCGTTGGCCTGGGGCTCGCCGGGTTTGTCTCCGTCAGGCTACAGCCGGTGACGATTGTTGGAGGCGACTGGCTCAATCTTCTCATCCACTCGGGGCGGCCCTGGAGCGATCTACTCTCGATCTGGCAGCGCTGGGATGCGCTCTGGTATCAGCAGATCGCGACGCATGGATACCATGCCGGGGATGGTACCGTCGCTTTTCAGCCACTCTATCCTCTCCTTGCCCGCATTGTCTCCTTGCCTCTTCTGGGTTCTATCGTTCTAGCCGAGCTACTGGTGTCCAGTGCCGCCTTCTTTGGTGCAATGTGGCTGCTCTATCACACCGCGCTGCTCGACACCGACCACAGTACATCCCGGCTGACTGTCCTTCTGACGGCCCTATTTCCTGTCGGCTTCTTCCTGCTGGCGCCGTACACCGAGAGTCTTTACTTGCTCCTGACGCTGGCTGCCTTCTGGTTTGCACGCAGCGGCCGGCCCTGGCTCGCGGGTTTTGCCGCCATGGGAGCAGGTCTCACTCGCACCTTTGGCGGCATCTTCATGGTTTTGCCGCTCGCCTACGAATACTTGCGCCGGCGTGATGAAAGAAAGGGAGCAGCCGGAGACTCGCCTCCGGGTGGGCTGCTTCAATCCGGCTTCGGCCTCCTGGCGTCTACTCTGCCCGTTGTCGGGCTAATCGCTCTCGCGCTCTACCAGAAAGGTATCGTGGGGGAACAACGATCACCCCTGGCGCTGCAGAGCTATTGGGGAAACCGCGTTGTCTCACCTCTGCATCCCGTTCCCGACAGCGTCTCACATATCGTGCATACCGCGGATATGGTCGAGGTGCTCAACCTCGCGTGCCTTCTCAGTTTCGCCGTGCTGGCGCTCCTCGCGGTGCGCTATCTTCCTCTCACGTACGCACTCTATGCGCTTCCGTACCTTGCGCTGATGTTCAGCCGGGAGTCGTTGCTCTCGCCGCTAGAAAGCGTAGCGCGCTATATGCTCGTACTCTTCCCCTGTATGATCGTGCTCGCGCTCGGTCTGGCACGACATCCGCGGTTGACCACGGGCTGGC
>DASVZE010000078.1:0-1661 GCA_036391775.1 Chloroflexota bacterium
GCCGCCCGTTACGCCGATGAGTGGAATGGTAACTTCATCTCGGCAGAGGGGTATCGGGAGCGTAACAGAAGGCTTGACGCGCTACTGGACGAGATAGAACGGCCGCCCGATTCAGTCCGGAGATCGGTCATGCTTGGCACCATCTTCGCGCGAGACGACGCCGACCTGCGGCGCAAACTGGAGGCGAGGCAGATGACCGCCGAACAGGCAATGAGTGCGGGACACGTGGTGGGCACAGCCGAGATGTGGCCGGAGCAGCTTTCCTCCTATGCGAAGGCAGGAGCTGAGCGCATCATGCTGCAGTGGCTCGACCTCGACGACCTGGAGGGACTGGAGACCATCGCGCGCGAGGTTCTGCCGGCACTGTGAGTGGTACCGACGAGCGGGCTGTGGAGAACAACGACAACCATTTTCATGAACGTGGAAGTCCAACAAGTAGAGCGATCGGCGCCAACAGGCAGCACCAGAGAGCTGCCTCGAGCCCAAACCCCTGTGCCAGCACACCGAGAATGAGAGGAAACGTCTGAGCAGGCAATCCGGCAACGTTGGAGACGGCGAGCGCAACACCGCTGTTTCCGTGTAATTCGCTGTACAGGCGGCCCTGAGGGATGGCGTACCACCCGGCGCGCAGGACCCCCAGTACGCACAGCAGGATGAGCTTGGGTGCCAGGCCCGGCGTGAGTAAGAGTGCGGGGTAGACCACAGCCGCCAGGAGTGCGCTGATCCGAAGGTATGCCACACCTGATGCTCGCTCCAGAAGCGGAACCAGGAGAGCATCTCCTACAAGACCTGCGACCGACCACAGAACAACGGCAAGGGCGGCATCAGTGAGCGAGACGTGGACCACGTCGACAAAGTACAGAGCGAGGAAACCAGTCAGTATGTCGCCCAGCAGATCGGTCAGCTCCAACAACACCAGCCAGCGAATAACTCTCAGGTTGCGTATGGCTCGCCAGGCAGTGCGCGCCGAGCTCCGGAACGTTTCCGTCGGGAGGTCGATTATCTGGGGCGGGCGTCGCGAGTGAACTGCCAGAGGGAGGGTCGTCAGGGCCAGGACAACAAACAGTGCCCTCCACCCCCACCCCATCCTGGTTGCCAGGACGAAGGCAAGCGGTCCGATCACGACACCGATCGAGCCGGCGAGGACCCACCGCGCCATGTTCCGCTCGTGGCTTGCGGGATCGAGATCCATCAGGCTCGCCTGCGACAGGCTGACGAACGCACCGGACGCCGGGTAGAGCAAGCCAAACGCCAGGAGCAGGACGGCGGCACTCCCGGCGCCTGCAGCGAGCAGCAGGGCAAGCGCAAAGGTAATGCCGCCCGCGAAGATGATGAACCGTCTCTTTGCCGAGTTTCCCAGCAGCCCAATGAACGGTTCGAAAACCCCGGAGACCACGCCGGGAACGGCCAGGAGGATGCCTATCGAGGCGTAGTCGAGATGGAGATCACGCCGAATCGCCGGCCAGGCAGCCTCTCGCACGCCAAACACCAGTTCGTCGAGGAGCTCGATCGCCAGAAAGATGGCGATGGGCGCAAGCGGTCCGAGCAACGGCCGCAGGCGATGTCAATTGGGGGGGCGAGGTTTCATGTGAGTAGATTAGCAGGCATGTGAGGTGCCGTCTAGAGAATATCAGTGGACAATGTCGTTCATCTACGCTTCT
>DASVZE010000079.1:0-3147 GCA_036391775.1 Chloroflexota bacterium
CTGTGGGTCAATATTCCGGGCTACGGGCAGGGGAAGCTTGCGATTGCGTATGAGATCGGTGGCCCAAAATTGGCTGCCTATACGCTGGAGCACGAGCTGGGCATTCCGGTGGATTACACCATGGCCCTCACTTTCCGTGGATTCACCAAGATCATCGACGCCATGGGAGGAGTCACGGTCAACGTTCCACAAGAGCTAAAGGATCCGTTGTATCCCTGCCTGGTGGGATACGATTATTGTCCGATTGACATCAAGCCAGGAGTGCAGCATATGGATGGCGCTACCGCTCTGGAATTCGTGCGAGAACGCCACGCTTTTGCCCAGCAGGACCTGGCTCGTGTCCGAGATCAGCAGGCGTTTGCGGATGCCTTCAAGCACGCGGCAATATCACCGGCAACCTGGCTGCGCTACCCGGCCATGCTGCACGCGCTGCAGCAAACCATGATCACCAATCTACCGTGGAATGATCTACCCGCTATCGGTCTGCAGTACGTCCTGCCCTTCAATCACGTCTCACACAACTACATCAATATCAATAACGGAATGGTTCAGACCGGCTGGAGTAACGACGGCCAGTCTATCCTGGAACCAACCAGCCCGACTGTGATTCCCAATCTGGTTCACCAGCTGTTCTGGGACCAAACATTGTATGGAGAGAACGCGTCCGTTGCGGTGCTGAATGGAAGCCCGGTCTCTGGTGTAGCGAGTGATCTATCTAGCACGCTGCAGGGTTTGGGCTTCCACACCGTCATGACCGGCAACGCCGATGCCACGACGTACCGGCAGAGTGAGGTCATCGTGAATACCGCCGTACAGGGGCAGGCGGACTACACGGCGCGCCGACTTCAGAGGCTTTTGAATGCCAGGCTGATGCGCGAGTCACTACCCAATCAATCGGCCCATATCGTGGTCCTTGTAGGGAGTGATTTCCCCGGGTAGCGGAGGAGCAGAATGGCTCTGCTCGATGCCGAGGGCGGCGAGTCTTTATCGCGTAACAGACGCCGCGCGCTGTTCGGCGATGAGACTCCGGTACCACTGGAAACTGCCCTTAGGAACTCGCTCAAGCGTTGGGTAATCGACATAAACGATACCGAAACGCTTCCAATAGCCTTCTGCCCACTCAAAATTATCGAGCAGCGACCAAACAAAATAGCCGGCAAGAGGCACGCCATCGTCTATCGCACGGCCGGCAGCAGCGAAATATAGCTCCAGATAATGCTGTCTCTCCGGATCCAGGACCTTCCCCTCATGTGTGCGCACATCGGGGTAAGCAGCCCCATTTTCGGTCACATACATGCGGTGCGGCGCGTAGTCTCGCGATACACGAACCAGGAGATCGTGGAACGCATCCGGTGCGACTTCCCAGTCCATGGCGGTGTATTCGCCCTCCGGGTTACGGACGAATACGACTTGTTTCTCTGGATCGGCGCGTACGATCTGGCGGAAGTAGTTATTGATGCCGAGAAAGTCGATCGGTGCGGAGATAGTCTCCAGATCGCCCTGCTCGATCCGTGGTTGCTGCTCGCGGTACAGCTCCACGATGTCGGCTGGATAGGTCCCACGGAATATCGGATCGAGGAACAATCGGTTACTCGTACCGTCGACGTTCGACGCTGCCTTCACATCTGCCGGCTCATCTGTTGCGGGATATACGGGGGTCAGGTTGAGCGTAATTCCGACACGGGCATCCGGACACTCCCGGCGTATAACTGGAACCGCGAGCCCGTGCGAGAGAAGCAAATGATGGGAGGCCGAAAGGGCGCCTGCCGGACCCTCTTCCCGCCCAGGCGCGTGCTTGCCCCAGCCGTAACCGACCCAGGCCGCGACCCACGGCTCGTTGTGCGTGATCCAGTGCTTTACGCGATCCCCGAGCCGGCCGACTACCGTCTCCACATAGGTTGCAAAGGCCTCCGCCGTGGCCCGGTTCGTCCATCCACCCTCATCTTCAAGCGCTTGAGGCAGGTCCCAGTGGTAAAGCGTGGCAAAGGGTTGAATCCCATGCGAGAGGAGCTCATCGACCAGGCGATCGTAAAAGTCAAGACCTCTCGTGTTGACTTGCCCTATGCCCGCTGGAATAATGCGTGGCCAGGCAATAGAAAAGCGGTATGCAGACAGCCCCAGATGGCGCATCAACTCGACATCTTCGGGATACCGATGGTAATGGTCGCAGGCAATGTCGCCGGTCTCTCCATTTCGGACTGCGCCCGGCGTCTTGCTGAATCGATCCCAGATACTTTCTCCGCGCCCGTCTTCGGTGGTTGCGCCCTCGATCTGGTAGGACGCGGTCGCGGCACCCCAGACAAAGTCCGCGGGAAAGGCATATCGTGTTCCAGCTTGCATAACTTTAATCCCTTATTGCGCTGGCTGTGGGTATAGGTGGCACCGAACCCAGTGCCCTGGTAGAGCCTCCACGAGCTTGGGTGTGACACATCTGCTCGCTTCGACAGCCACCGGACAGCGAGAAACGAACCGACATTCGTCCTTTGGATCGATGGCAGCTCGTGCTTCCCCGCTTGATTCGACGCGACTGGCTATCAGGCCCTTCTCCGGGTTTGGTACAGCGGCCAATAGCATTCGCGTGTATGGGTGAAGAGGTGTTTGAAGCACCGCGTCGGTCTCGCCTCTTTCTACGATCTGCCCGGCATACATAACGATGACCTCGTCCGCCACGTAGCGAGCGCTCGCGATGTCGTGCGTGATGTAGAGAAAGGCGATGTTGCGCCTTTGCTTGAGATCGAGCATGACATTCAAGATGCCCATTCGAATGGAGACATCCAGCATCGAGATTGGCTCGTCGGCCAGGAGGACGTCGGGTTCCACCGCCAGCGCACGCGCGATATTAACTCGCTGACGTTGACCACCTGAAAGCTCATGCGGATACTTACGCGCGATCTCGTCGGCCGGCACGAGGCCCACTTGCATGAGGATGTCGCGAACGCGGTCTCCGACCTGGTTCCTGGGAACAACCTTGTGAATGATGAGAGGTCGAGCGATGTGATGCTCGACACGTTTCACCGGGTTGAGCGAGCCGAAGGGGTCCTGAAAGATCATTTGCACTTGCGCTCGATACTTCTGGACGGCGCCAATTCCCCTCTCATGCGCGATATCCTTGCCATGAAAGAGGATCTTTCCGCTGGTCGGAGAATA
>DASVZE010000080.1:0-4372 GCA_036391775.1 Chloroflexota bacterium
CCGATAAGAATTTCGTGAAGGACGCCAGGGCGGGTAAGCTGCCTCAAGTTAGCTGGCTGGTCACGGATGCCCAGCGCTCCGAGCACCCACCGTACAGCATGTGCGTGGGACAGAACTGGACGGTCAATCAGATCAACGCCATTATGCAAGGCAAGGACTGGAAGTCCACGCTGATTGTTTTGACCTGGGACGACTTTGGCGGCTTTTACGACCATGTCGCTCCGCCGGTGTACGACTACATCTCTCTCGGTCCTCGAGTTCCCGCCCTCATCATTTCACCGTACGCGCGGCCGCACTTCGTCGATCACCATATTCTGGAGTTCGACTCGATTCTCAAGTTCATCGAACAGGACTTTTATCTTCCGGCGCTCACTCAGCGGGACCGCAACGCGGCCTCGGTGCTGAGCTCTCTGAACTTTCACCAACATCCACTGCGGCCGCTGGTCATGAAGCCGCCCACCTGTCCGGCGACCGACTACCAGATCAAGACGAACATCAGCGGCACATTTATCAAGCTGGTCAGCCATCCCTATGGTAAAGACATGCTGGTCCGTCTCAAGGGCGGCAATATCGCGACGCTCTTGATCGGTCCCTCGGTTGGCTTCCGCGTGCAAAAAATCTACCCTGCGTCTTTGAGCGATTTCCGTGTCGGCGACCACATCTATGCCACGGCGAGGCCCGACCCACAGCGCGCACTTGTGTATGGGGCGGGTACGCTATACGACCTGGATCTTCGTCGCCTTAACGCAAAGACCGGCATCATCTCCAACATGGGCGGGTCGAATCAGACAATGGAGGTCCAGTTCGGATCAACCACTCTTCTGGTCGACCTTTCAAAGCACACGCGGGTCACGCTCAAGAACGGTAAGCGCGGATCGCTCAGTGACCTGGCATCCGGAGAGACGGTCACCATCACAGGTATTCTCAATTCGCGTCTCGACGAGATAACAAGCGCTTACTCGATTCGGCTGACGAACCCTGCGCCCGGGAAGGGGCATCAGCGGCCCTGAGCATCTCCCGGGCGGATTTCACCCTGGTAGACGGAAGGTGACAGTGTCTGACAAGAAACCGGAAACGGAGAGCGCCTGCTCTGCCACGCAGCGGGCGGAGGCGCCCACCGTCAAGGTGACCGTCATTGGTGCGGGGAGCGCTGTGTTTGCCCGCCGTCTCATAACCGATGTGCTCGCCATCGACGGACTTGAGTCCGGCGAGATCGCGCTGGTCGATATCGACGACGAACGACTTGATCTGGCGTACCGCATGGTGCAGCGGCTCATCGCGTTGAGCGGTAAGAGGTGGACCGTCCAGGCTTCGACTGAGCGCGGCCACATGCTGCCCGGCAGCACGTTCGTCATCAACACAGTGGAAGTTGCGGGACTGGCCAATGTGCGGCATGACTACGACATTCCCCTGAGGTACGGTGTGGATCAGTGCATCGGCGACACCATCGGTCCCGGCGGAATCTTCAAGGCGCTCCGAACCGGGCCGGCATGGCTCGATATTCTGCGCGACTGTGAACAACTCTGCCCCCAGGCACTCGTTCTCAACTACACCAATCCCATGTCTATCCTGACCCTTGCCGCGCTGCAGGGGACGGCCATGCGAACCATCGGCCTCTGCCATAGCGTGCAGGACACCTCACAGCGACTCGCCGCCTATCTGGACATCCCATATGACGAGCTGGAGTGGAACTGCGCCGGGATCAATCACAACGCCTGGTTCACGACCCTTCGCCATAACGACCAGGATATGTACCCACGCCTACGCCAGCGTGCTCGGGATAGCGAGATCTACCAGCAAGATCCGGTGCGCTTTGAGATGATGCTTCACTTCGGCGCCTTTGTCACCGAGAGCAGCGGTCATTTCTCGGAGTACGTGCCGTATTTTCGCAAGCGGCCGGACCTGGTGGCGCGTTACTGCCGGACGGGGTATCTGGGAGAGTCTGGATTCTACGCCAACAACTGGCCTCGCTGGCGCGAGGAAAACGATCAGCGGATCAAAGAGATGCTGGCCGGGGAACGGCCGATTCCGCTGGACCGCAGCCCGGAGTATGCGTCGGGAATCGTGGAAGCCGTGGCATTGAACCGCCCTCGCCTTGTCTTCGGCAATGTCCGCAACACGGGGCTTGTAAGCAATCTACCGGATGGTTGCGTCGAGGTTGCTTGCCACATCGATCGCAACGGAATACGGCCGTGCCACTTCGGCGCCTTGCCCGAACAGCTTGCCGCATTGAATCGCAGCCATATGGCAGTCCATGCCCTGATGGTCCAGGCTCTTCTGACGCGGGACCGGCAAGCTGCGCTCTACGCCCTTCTGCTGGATCCCCTGACGGCCGCTGTGTGCTCTCCGGCCGAGATCTCCACCCTCTTTGACGAGATGTGGAATGCGGAGCGCGAGTACCTGCAGCCGTTCGACTGAGAGACAGCATGCTCCGTTTTGCTCTGCGGTGGTCCTGGGCCTCTCCTCTCGTTTCACGACAAACGGACGAACGTGGCCGGACCTCACGCGAAAGGCGCACCGAGGAAGTTGCATAGAACGACAAAGAAGAGTACTGTGGTGCTCGGCAGGCGTAACGAAATCCGCCCCACCGACGTTTAATGGTGGAGGATGATACACGCCGAGGGGCGTCTTGATGCGACGATGCTTTTACGCTCTTGTGCTGCTTGCCCTTTGCTGGTTTGGCGAGAGCTATAGCGCGCCAATCTCCGGCGCAGCCGCGGCACGAAGTCACAGTATCACGGTCGAGACCGTCTCTCGGGGTCTTCGACTGACGCTGATCGTGCCGGGGTCTGTCTATCCCCGGAATGCTCTCATACGCGTGACTCTGCTTCTGCAGAACGTCTCAAGCCGCGACATGGTACTGGACGAAGACTGCGGGCAAGGTCCATACGCCGAAGACACATCACGCTCGGGTAATGAAATCCTGAATTCGAAGTTGCCCGGGGTTCCTCCCATGCCAGGAAGCTGTCTCAGCTCAGCCTCTCCCCGCATCGCTCCCGGTCACATTCTCGCGTTCAATGACTACGTTGTTTTGCGGGGCCCAGGGATTCGCGCTTTCGACCCAGCCGGTCGTATTGAAACAAGACCAGCGGTCGTGACGCTTGTGCCGGGAACGGCCCCGCGGGTCATCGTCACTCCAGGAAAATGGGTGCATGCCACCGTAAAGCGTCCGGCCGGAGCCCTGAGCTCGCTGCTCATAAGCCAATGGTCATCGTGCCTGGAGCATGGCATGCCGCTCAGTCAGGTCAATTTGAGCTGGACTCCCGTTGCCGGACAGGTTGTTGCTCCCTGGTTCTCGTCGCCTGAGTGCCAGCAGATTCTGGAGTGGCATGCCTATGTCGGGTACGTTGGCTGGCCGGTGGGGAGGATCGACTACAAAGCGCCACCGGCTTGATCTGCACCCATTCCGGACATGGAAGCCGCTCCTCACTCCCGACCAGCGCCACTGACCATTGATCGGCGCGCACCGCGGGCACGCTTTGGGGCCGGGATCCACTCGCGCTCGATCGAAGCAACCGCCATCAAGTCTTCGAGCTTGGGATAGCGTGTGGAGCAGAGCTCGAGGAGCCTGAGAAGGAGAGTTGCTGTAGCATGAGCATCTCCCAGAGCGCGATGCGGCCGCGCATTGTCGATCTGAAATCGCCGGCAGCACTCCTTGAGGCTGTGCTTCGGAATATGGGGAAAGAGACGGCGCGAGAGAGTGCAGGTATTGATGTACGGTGCTTCAAAACGCGAGCCGTATGCCTGCTCCAGAAAGATCGCGTCGAACGCTTTGTGGCTGTGCTCGACTAGGGTTCCATCCCCTAGAAACTCCAGCAAGCCCCTGATGGCATCGGTGACGGCGGGCTTGCCGACCAGCATGGCATTGTTGATGCCGTGTACCTGCTGGGCGTCCCAGGGAATCGTGCCAGAAACAGCCACCAACGTGTCAAACTCGCCCACTACTTTGCCGTCGCGCACCTTGACGGCGCCGATCTCGATGATCTGATCCTTGTAGGGATCGAGACCGGTGGTCTCCACGTCCACGCTCACAAAGGAGACTGAGCTGAGAGGAGTAGCGAGTGCCGTCACGGTGCTTGCTCTGCGAGAAACAGGGGTAGCGCGGCATAGAAGCGAGTCGCGTCGATCACTTCTTGAACCGGTACCTGATCGAGAACCGTGTGCGCGTGCTGCTCGTCGCCTGGACCGTAGCCGATCGAAGGAATTCCCGCTTTGCCCATCCAGTAGATTCCGTTGGTCGAGAACTCCCACTTTCCAATGCCCGGCTCGCGGCCATACATAGCGCGATAATCTGCCGTGGCCGCTGCCAGCAGGGGGTGATCCGGCGGCAACGCCCAGGCGGGGAAGATCTTGTCCACCTCGAACACGAAGC
>DASVZE010000081.1:0-1719 GCA_036391775.1 Chloroflexota bacterium
AGGCCTGTACGACTAGCCTCGACTGCCCGGCCGATTTCTTCTGCGCGCACCAGCCGGGCTGCTGCACCAGCAACTACATCTGCGTCACCGGTTGCGCCACCGCTGCAGCGGCAAGGACGACATCAGCACTAACAGGAGTGACACCGACTCCCAAAAAGTAACTCCATCAGAAACGAGATAGAATTCGACCGAGCGCGGGGAGACTCCCCGGCCGGCTAATCCAGATACAGAGAGGCGCGGGAGCAATCCCGCGCCTCTTCCTTTTGCTTTGCCGCTTCTTTTCCGGTGCGAAACCCTGGTCTGCGGGAGCGGAACCGACCTCGCTGCTTAGGATGCCAGGATGGTGAATCCTGCCGGAGGCACTCTCTGCTGCGTGACCGCTACGTCCCGATGGACCTGTTCGCGTTGGTCCCTGCTTTTGGCATGACCAGCGATCCCGTGCTGATGCACCTCGATATGCTGCTGGACGATGATCGGGTGTTCCAGACCGTCAGGGCCGATCTTGCTCGCCTGGATCACCCGCCAGACACTCCGATTCCGGGCGTGGAACGTATCTTTGCCCAGATAGGTCCCGGCACCCAGCACCGTCTTCGCCCGGCGCAGCAGCCGGCTGATCACCCGCACCCCATCGGCCAGGAGACTGCTGTCCGTCGGATGATGGATAGTCGACTCCCAAACCTGCGATTCAGTAGTTTCCTCTACGTGATATTGCGGATGCGCTCTCCCGAATTGTGGCGTAGATTGGAGACCGGAGACGCGGTCAGTCAGACGCTGCCGTCACAGAGGGAGTAGGGCATGGCAATCACCGTGAGGTTTCTGGTGCTCGAGGTCGTCGTCCTCATACTCGTCGCTGCAATCGTCGGGGGGGTCTTCGGCCGCTTCAGATCCGCACCCTCCTCATCGCGCGACGGCGGACGGCCGCTTCTCGCTGTCGCGTGGGACGCCGAACTGATCTTCATCTACGCTCTGTCCTTCGCGGGACTGATGGCCATGATCTATGCAATCGCCGGCCTGCTGGCTACCGTGGTCGTGGAGATAACGCAGCACTCTAGCGCGCTGATCGGTAGCTCGGACGCGCGCGATCATACGAGCTACTACCTTGCGTCGATCGTTGTCGGCACTCCCATTTGGTTGGGTCTCTGGACACTCGTGCAGCGAAGGGCTTCTCGCTCTCCGCTTGAAAAGCAGGCACGCGAGCGCCGCTGGTATCTGGCGGCGATCTTCGCCGTCACGTCGGTTGTCGCGCTCTTCGGGCTGCACTCCCTGGCGGAAGACTTCTTGACCCTGCCCGGCGCATTCGACAAGACCCAGACCGTCCGGGACGGCATCTTCGCCGGCGGGCGCTTGCTGATCTGGGGAGGAGCGTGGCTGGCCGTTGCCCGCCTGGGATGGAGCGAGCGCACGCCCCGGGATCGCGACGAGGCGCACGACGTCGCCGTGTACGTGCTGTCGGGATTTGCCCTCGCCTTCCTGGCCGCCGGTCTCATCCAGACGGGATACCACCTTCTCGACGATATCATCGCGGCGACCCCGCCCTTCGATGGAGACAGGTCGCTGTGGCGCGACTGGGGCAGCATCGGCGCCTGGGTAGTGGCAGGTGGTCTCACCTGGGCATTGATCTGGCGCTACGACCTGGAGCGAGGCGGACGGCGCGTCCTTCGCGTGTTCTACGTGTACGCGGTTCTCGCCGTGGCGGGTCCCGCCACGCTCATCTTCAGC
>DASVZE010000082.1:0-1759 GCA_036391775.1 Chloroflexota bacterium
TTCGCGCGGCAGCTTGCGGCCAATGGGTTGCACCTGGTGCTCGTCGCCCGGCGACTCCCCCTCTTGGAAGCGCTCGGCAAGCAGCTTGAGGATGCATATGGCATTCACTATCGAGCGGTAGGATTGGACCTGACGAAGGAAGACTTCATGCAGCCGCTGGAAGAGGCCACGCACGACCTGGACATCGGTCTGGTGATCTCCAACGCGGGCTCGGGAGGGCCGGAGGAATTCCTGGCCACAGAACATCATCAGCTGCGTCAAGTCGTCCAGCTCAATGCGATCGCCCATCTCGACTTGACGCACTATTACGGGCGGAGAATGGCGCAGCGTGGGCGCGGGGGAATCCTGCTGGTCTCAACGCTGGGAGCCCGTCAGGCTGTGCCGTACACGGCGAACCTGGCTGCTGCGAAAGCGTATGTGCTGAGTCTCGGAGCGGCACTGCATGTCGAATTCCAACCGGTGGGAGTCCGCGTCACGGTCCTCTTGCCAGGACCGACGGATACCCCCGTGATTGATGACTTCGGCTACGATCAAGTCAACTTTCCGATGCGACTGATGTCACCCGAACAATGTGCCGCCGAGGGGCTGGCCGCCCTCCAGATGAATCGTGCCACCCACGTCCCTGGGCGCATGAACCGTATCCAGGCGGCGGTCCTGCCCCGTTCGGTGGTCAGCAGCATGTTTGGGAAGATGATGCGTCAGGTCGTGGTGAAGCGCGGCAGCTCGGCAGAGACGCCGGTGCATCGCGGCAGCGAGCGACAGGCCTCGCGCCTGAGATGAAAGCGATAACGTGAAGCCGGCGGTCTGCCTCGAGTCGTAGCAGTTCGGCTCCGAGGGCGGTTCCCAGCCCTCTCCGCGTTACCAGCCTTTAAAGGGTCTCCATATCGCCACCTTCTTTATCTCGTTAATCTAGCGTGTCTGACGGAAGATATTCGATACGCAAAAGAGAAGAAGGTGGCTATATGGAATCTCAAACGCAGTTAAAGAACCCGGTAGATATCCTGACTCTGGTGGTGCTCTCCGCCTCCGCCTACATGCTGGCCGTGGCGTTGCATGAGTTGTTAGGTCATGGTCTGGCCTGCTTCATGGTGCACGGGCAGGTGCTCGAGCTGGGAGCGTTTTACGTCAACTGCGGCTTTAACGGCCTGTCTGACCTGGCCATCCGCTGGGTGGTTTTTGCCGGGCCGCTGGTCAGCCTGCTGATCGGAGTGGTGGCATTCATCCTGCTGCCAAACGTTCCTGCCAGCCGGCCCCAGCTCCAGTACTTCATCTGGCTGCTGGGAGCGTTAGGCTTGATGACGTTTACCGGCTACATACTCTTTTCAGGCGTCAGCGGACTGGGGGATTTCGGCACTAGCCGGGAAGGGCTAATCTATGGTGCTTCGCCGGAGTGGCTGTGGCGGGTACTGGAAACCCTGGTAGAGGTGGCCACCTATTATGGCGTGGTGCGCTTTTCCGCGCACGAGATGGACTCGATCATTGGGGGCAGCGGTCGAGAGCCTGTCCGCCGTGCCCAACGGATCGCCATGATCGCCTACTTCTCCGGGGCTGTCGTCTCGCTCTTGATAGGCCTGCTGAACCCGCTGGGGATCGTGCTCCTGCTCAGCTCGGCTGTCGCGGCAAGCCTGGGCGGCACCTCTGGACTGCTGTGGATGATGCAGCTGCTGAATCGCAAGAGAGAGGACGCCACACCACCGTTCCAGCTTGCGCGCAGCTGGACGTGGATCACCGCCGGGCTGCTCGGCCTCGCGATCTACGC
>DASVZE010000083.1:0-3150 GCA_036391775.1 Chloroflexota bacterium
TCCAACGGGACTGTCACCAGCCTGTCGCCCACTGCGTACGAGATGGCCTCGACCTTGGATTGGATGACCGGATCGAAGGAGAACGGGAACTGCTCCAGGACGCCGGTCGAGACGGCTCCCCCGCAGACCTTATAACGCGGCAGGTGCTCTCGTTCCAGCACGAGCACGCCTCTGCCTGCCTGACCGAGAAAGAACGCGGCGGAGGCCCCGGCTGGACCTGCGCCAACGACGATCACGTCAACCCGATCCGCCACGGCTCACCTCTCCTCTTGTCCTGTTTGGAGCAATCGACGCAATCCAGTGAAAGAACCTTACACCGTTTCGGTTTCCGACGTGTTGTACAAAGAAATTCACACTTTAGTGTAACGAGGAGAGATGCCATGAACACGGCGCCCGACGACCGCGTACTTCCTTTCACACAGATCATTGCAGCCAGCGTGGTGGTGGTCCTGTTCCTGGCCTTCCTGGCGCTGTATATCGAGCCGGACCACACCGACGTCGATTTCGCCTGGACGATCGCGCCGCGCACCACGGCCATTCTGATCGGCGCCGGTTATACCGCGGGCGCGTATTTCTTCATCCGCCTCTTGACCGACCGGCGATGGCACCGGGTCCAGGCCGGCTTCCTGCCGATTACTGCGTTCACGATCTGCATGCTGGCGGCCACCATCCTGCACTGGAGCCGCTTCCACCAGGGAACCATCCAGTTCATCCTGTGGACGGTCATCTACATCCTGACGCCGTTCGTGGTGCCGCTGGTGTGGTGGCTCAACCGGCGTACGGCATCGACCAGCGTGGAAGAGAAAGACCTGCGCTTCCGGGAGCCGGTGCGCCGGGCGCTGCAGGCCATTGGGGCGGCCGGGATCCTGGCGTTCGTGGTTGTTTTCGTGCAGCCGTCCATCCTGATCGCCCTGGCTCCCTGGAAGCTGACGGCGCTGACCGCGCGGGTCTTCGCCGGGTGGAGCATCCTCACGTTCGCGACGGTGCTGTCGATCGGTATCGACGGACGCTGGAGCGCGACGCGCATTCTCATGGAGAGTGCCATGGTGGGCCTTCTCCTGACGCTGCTCGGACTGCCGCGCATATGGGGCGATCTCGATCCCGGCAAGCCGATGACCTACGCCTTTGTCGGCGGCATCGTCGTGACCTCGATCGTGTTCCTCTTTATTCATGCGCGACTGGACCGGTTGAGCAGTGTTCAGTGACCAGTGACCAGTTATCAGTTGTCAGTTGGCGGAGGGAACGGGGTGGGAGGGCATGCGTTTGAACGTTCGCGCTGACGGCTAATCGTTCGAGCTCGCGGAGGACGGCCTCCAACCGCCGCTCCGCACCCCGAGGCAAGCAGCCGAGGGGAATGAGCGTCCTACTTCTGTGCGATCAGGATAAGGGAAGATCCCCAGGGGAGTGAGCCGAACGGCAAGAAGCGCTCCTCCACCCTGCAAATAGCCGAGAAGACCGTATTGACCCAGGTCGGCAGCGGCGCAACGTCGGACACCTCTCTTTTGGGCAGGATATATTTCTGTGTCAGCCGCCCCACCATAAACACCGGAAAAAGAAGAAAATAGATATAGGAACAATACCGCACCTGCAAGTGACCGCTTGTCACAAGATCCATCAAGTATTGCTTGGTGAAGCGCTCCCTGCCCTCCACAGCTCTATCATTGGGACCGTAAAGCCAGGGCACCGCACAATCGGTAATGACCAGCGTTCCGTTCGGTTTCAGGATGCGATGTGCCTCATTGAGAGCTCGTGTGACATCGACCTGTTTGTGATAGAGCACGTCAAAGAAACACACGAGATCCACGGAAGCTGATTCCAGATCTGTCTGCTCCGCCGTCCCCGCCTGCAGCCGGATCCCCCGTTTTTTTGCCAGGATACGTCCTGTCGGGCTCGGCTCGATCCCAATGACCGTCCCATACGCCGACAAGAAGCGTTCCATGCCTCCCGTCCCCGCACCGATATCCGCGATCCGAAGACGACTCCCTTTCGCGATTTCAACGATGTCCAAAACCCGTTCGACGAAACGGCGACGTGCGACAAACCACCAGTGGGTCGCCTCCACGGCAAACTGACGAGCATATTCCTGTTGTTTCACGCTGCCTATCCTACCATGCAAACGAGACTCTTATTGAATGACGCGCACAGACGGCCTTCGCCTACGGTCTCCAGTGCCCTACGCCAACCAAAAGGCCGCCATCGAAATGGCGGCCTTGCATATCCAGTCGGGGTATGGCGCCCAGGCGCCACGCGCTACCGTTGCCCTACGGCAGTGACATCTGCCAGGTAACGACCGATTCCACGGGCCTTGATCTGGCGCTCGCGTCGCACGGCTTCTGGACGGGTCGGGAATGACTCACCGAGCACCAATTGCCACGGCATACCTGCACGAGTCGAAAGCGATTTGCCCGCGTTATGCTCATGCAGACGCTTCTGTACGTCATTCGTCGATCCGACGTAGTAGCGCCGGAGACTGGCACTGAAGAGAATGTAAGTGAAATACAAGTCGGGGTGCCGGGATTTGAACCCGGGACCTCTTGCTCCCAAAGCAAGCGCGCTACCAACTGCGCTACACCCCGAATATGCGATTGTACCCGGGACCTTGGCGCCTCAGGCGCCACGCGCTACCAACGGAGTTCAGACCGCCTAGCGGCCCGACACCCCGCACTACCAGCGGAGTTCAGCCTGCGAGGCAGGCCGACACCCCGAACGGAAGTTAATTATAGCCGAAACCCCGCCTCGCCGCTCCTCGCATTGACCTTCGACTTTTGACTGCCTGGCAGACCCCGGGACCTGCCTGCTCGGCGCAGGTGTAGCTGACGGCTGATTGGGCGAGCGAGCGCCAAGCGAGCCTCGCCCACATCGATGGCAAGGGCCATCGATGAGCCCATAGCTTCTTTACCCTCCATCCGGGCTATAATCCCTGCGTTTATCCCCTCACTTCAGGATGTTCATGACGCGCTTCCAATTGGTTGCTGTATTTTGCCTTACGATTGTTCTTTCGGGCTGCTCCTCCCCGTACGTCACCGAACCGACCGCCACCGCCTCGGCTCCGACTGTCGACCCTTCCGCGACGCCCTCGCCGACCGCGACCCCCACCCTCGCCCCCACGCCCACCGCCACGCCTTTGGCCTGCCTGACGCAGCCCGGGCG
>DASVZE010000084.1:0-9098 GCA_036391775.1 Chloroflexota bacterium
AGGTACTCGGCCAGCGCCTCCGCCGTCTCCACCGAGAGGCCATGGGTATAGTACGACTCGGAGTAATCACCAGCGGCCTGCAGGCGATCCACCCGCTCCGTCGCGTCCGATCCCATGGTGACGAGCTGCAAGACGGCCACGTCGCGCCGTCCGCTCTCGATGGGCGCGTAGTAGTCCGCGATAGAGAGACGCTCGTCGCCCGGCTGGCGGGCAAAGAGGAAACGCTCGACCTCGCGGTTCTGGTCCTGGGGATCGAAGAATACGACCTCGTCGCCGTCACTGTTGACGGGGAAGTAGCCGTACACTGCCCGTGGCTGTAGGTAACCCTCGGCAGCGGCCTCGCGCTGCATGCGGCGCAGGCGCGGCAGGAAATCCTCCCGCAGGAGCCGGGTCCAGTCGTCGCCGCGCACACCCTTGCCGCCCCAGGAAAGGCGGAACAGCGAGCGCTGCGCCAGATGCTTGAATATCTCGTCCAGCGGAACATCGCGCAGCGTGCGGCACCCCCAGAAGGG
This sequence comes from Chloroflexota bacterium, assembly GCA_036391775.1. Classification (GTDB taxonomy): domain Bacteria; phylum Chloroflexota; class UBA5177; order UBA5177; family UBA5177; genus DASVZE01. The sequence continues at coordinate 513 of DASVZE010000084.1, forward strand.
AGGGGCTGGAATCGGAACGTCCTGCCGCACGTTCTTGGTCACGATCACGGGTGCGGCCGGTGCGGGCCGCGCCTCGGCACCCAGCCTGGCCTCCTCCGCCTCCTGGTGAATGCGGGCTACAAAGGCGGCTGCGGAGGAGGGATCGACCAGCCGGTCCATCGCCTCCAGCCCCTCAAAGGCATCCTTGCAGTAGAACACCCCGGGAGCGTATTGCGTCTCATCGTCGACGTAGATGATGCGGCGCCCGTAGGCGCGGTTGATAGCCGCGCCACCTACCAGTACAGGGAAGCTCAGCGTGCGGTGATGGAGCTCCTTGACGGCCAGCGGCATCTGCTTGGAGGTCGAGACCAGCAGCGCGCTAAGCCCGATCGCCGTGGCGTTCACCTCGACCGCCTTGTCGACGATAGTGTTGAGCGGCACCTGCTTGCCCAGGTCGTGGACGGTGTAGCCGTTGTTGCTCAGGATGGTATTGACCAGGTTCTTACCGATATCGTGGACATCGCCGAAGACGGTGGCAAGGACCACTGTTCCCTTGGTCGATCCCTCCCGCTTTTCCAGGAACTGTTCCAGGTGCGCCACGGCCCGTTTCATGACCTCGGCGCTCTGTAGCACGAAGGGCAGGATGAGCTCACCGGCGCCGAACTTGTCTCCCACCTCTTTCATGGCGGGCAGCAGGACCTGGTTCAGCACACCAACCGCATCCTGGCGGGTCAGCGCCTCGTCGATGTTGACTTCGATGCCGTCCTTTTTGCGGTGGAGGATCTGGTAATGGATGCGCTGCTCGGCTTCCATTCCCTCCATGGGGTTTTCGCCCGCGTCCGCCTCGGTGGCCGAGGGGCCGTGCTGGTCGAAGTAGGCGATAAAGCGTGCCAGGGCGTCCTCGCGGCGGTTATAGATCAGGTCTTCGGCCAGCTTGCGCTGCTCCGACGGTATCTCGGCGTAGGGGATGATGTCTTTGGGGTGCACGATCGCCAGGTCGAGCCCCGCCTGGACGGTGTGATAAAGGAACACTGAGTTGAGGACAGCGCGCGCGTGAGGCGCGATACCGAAGGAGACGTTGCTGATACCCAGCAGCGTCAGCACGCCGGGGCACTCGGCCTCGATCCTCTTGATGCCCTCGATTGTGTTTTTGGCGGTGTTGGCCTCGGCCGGATCGCCGGTGGTGAGCGGCAGCGTCAGGTCGTCGAAGATCAGATCCTCCGGCGCCAGGCCATACTCGTTCACCGCGATCTCATAGATACGTTTGGCAATGCGGACCTTGTGATCCACCTCGCGTGCCATGCCCTCTTCGTCGATGGTCAGCGCCACTACCACGGCGCCGTGCTCCTTGACGTGCGGCAGCACGGAGTCGATCCGCTCACGGCCGTTCTCCAGGTTGATGGAATTGACGATGGCGCGGCCGGGACAGCGCTTGAGCGCCTCGGCAATCACCGCCGCGTCGGTCGAGTCGATCACCAGCGGCGCCTCGACACTGAGGCTCAGCTTTTTGGCCAGGGCGCACATCTGCTCTGCCTCGTCGGTACGCTCGGTGAGCGCCACGCAGACGTCGAGCACATGGGCGCCGCCGTCGATCTGCTCGCGCGCCACGGTCGTAATGGAGTCGTAGTCGTCGGCCAGCAGCAGGCGTTTGACCTTGCGGCTGCCCTGGGAGTTCACTCGCTCGCCCACCAGCATGGGCGCCGGCTCCTGATGCAGAGCCACCGACCGCACGCCGCTCGCCACCGAGGGCACCCTGGTGATGCTGCGCTCTCTGGGTGGTCGTATACCGATCCTCTCCGTCACCGCTTTGAGATGTGCCGGTGTGGTACCACAGCACCCTCCGACCACGCTGACGCCGAACTCATCGGCGAACTCGAAAAGCGCCTCGGCCAGTCCTTCGGGCGTGAGGGGATAGACCGCCTGGCCGCCCGAGTTGAGCGGGATGCCGGCGTTGGGAATGACAGAGATCGGTTTGGGACAGTACTCGGTGAGATAGCGGACCGGCTCGCGCATGTACTCCGGCCCGGTGCTGCAGTTCAGGCCGATGACCTGGACGTCCAGCGCGCTCAGGGTGGTGCAAACGGCGCCGATATCGTTGCCGAAAAGCATGCGGCCCGAGGTGTCGAGCGTGATCTGCGCCTGGATCGGCACCCAGCGACCGGACTCGCGACAGTACTGGCGGATGCCGTAGATAGCAGCCTTGAGCTCCAGCATGTCGAACATGGTCTCGATGATCAGGAGGTCGACGCCGCCCTCTACCAGGGCGCGCGCCTGCTCGGCGAAGACCGCAGCCAGCTCATCGAAGGTGATATCGCCGAGCGCCGGATCCTCCGAGGAGAGCAGCTTGCCCGTCGGCCCCATGGAGCCGGCGACAAAGCGCGGCTTCTCGAGCGTGCTGTACCGATCGGCCACCTGCCGCGCGATCCGCGCCGCAGCAAAGTTCAGCTCGTGGACCTTGTCCGCCAGGTCGTACTCGGCCAGCCGCAGGCGGGAGGCATTGAAGGTATCCGTCTCCAGCACATCGCACCCGACCTCCATAAAGGAGGTGTGGATCTCCTCGATCACATCCGGACGGGTGAGCGCCAGATAGTCGTTGCAGCCCTCCTTACCACCGAAGTCCTCGGCCGTCAGATCATAGCCCTGGATCGACGTCCCCATAGCCCCATCGAAAAAGAGAACGCGCTTCTGCAGCGCGTCGAGATAGGGGGAAGACATGCGGTCATCGGTCAAAGGCAATCTCCTGCCGGGGAAGGTGCGCGAAAGCTTGGGCTGACAACGAAGAGACATATTGTCAACTCGATAAGTCTAGCAAAGGCTCCGTGGGCACCAGCATGCGGCGTCCTGTGGCGCTATTCTTGTGGCCGGGATCGATGCCCTATCGGAGGCGTTGGACGAAGCCTCGTAGCGATAGACCTGTGCCTTGTCGGTTCACTTGACGGTGCACGTGCCCACGTATAGTCGATCGCAACGCGGAGTTAAGCAGCATGGCCAGGGAAGAGAAAGCAGTGGACATCAGCAAAATAGCAGCAAACCGTGCTGTAAGCGCAGCCGCGTCTCCATGCTCTACGGTGAAGCGGGTGTAGCCGCGGACGTCGGCAATAAGGAAGGTCCGAACCGATCCTGCTGCTGGACCTGCCCCGTCTATGGCCCTGGTCACGACACTCGCCGTCTGCAGCAATGACGATGTTCCAGATTGCGCCTAACCTGATAGAACATCAAGCACCTCGACTTGCGCTCGCAATCAGAGCTACAACACGATATCGGCGATGGTGAGCATCGCCTGGTAGTTGATCGAAATCAGCGCAAACGCATGGGCGCGCCCGACTCGCTTGCCTATTTACTCAAGAATAAACTCTGAGCATTCCGTCACACCGCCGGCTGCGCCCCTACCCGCTCGTCCGTTTGTTCGCGGGCGCCCCCACTCCACCTCTCTCAATAATTCACGAGCCCCAAAACGGAGAGATGAGGGGGCTTGACGAAATTTCGAGTTGAGTATACTGTGTATTTGTTCCGCCGCGACACAACCGGCGGAGGTGAGCGGCAGGCGGAAAGCGATGAGGCGCAGCCCCCACATGGCCACCCGAGTTGCGCTGAGCTACTGGTGAACCCGATCCGTGATGGATCGGGTTTTGTCGTTGAAAGGAGGGCATAACGCGCCGTAACGTCGGTACGATTGCTTGGTCGATCTTATGAGGAGATTGCACCGTGAAACCTCGACCCGGATTCCGAATTCTGGCTTGTGTGGCAGTGCTCTGCACGGCGCTTCTCGCGTACGTGAACCCCGCACACGCCGGCAGTGCCCCTAACCTGCTCGATGACAACCGTAACGGTACGGCTCTTTTGCCGAATTGGGCAGGCGACGTCATCAACAGCATCCAAAACGTCTTGAACTCGTGGAACCCGGTGTGCCCTCCGTTCTGTATCTCTGCCCCAACTCCCTCCGGTCGAGTGGTACCAAGCCCTCGTATCTGGAATGTGTATTGGGACAACAACTGGGACGCTGATAACCCACCGCAGTTCAGCAAAGAGAATCTCGACAGCCTGAGCCAGCAGGTAATAAGCAGTAACTACTTCGATGAAACCAGTCAGTACGGGGTCGGCCCGGCGAGTTGGTGGGGATCCTCCACCAACGGGGGGTGCCTTGACTCCACTCCAGGTAGTTCTGTGAACAACCTCGTTATCATTGCCTGGTTTACATGCGAAGTGCAGTTCCCGGGCACTGGAATACCGTATCCGGACGACCACACGCTGTACACCCTGTTCCTGCCACAGGAAACCGCCTCGATCAGCGGCCCCCCGACCTCGACTTGCAGTTCGGCCGGGGCGTTCCATGAGTGGTCGTTTGCGCTCGAACTCCAGATTGACTACATAGGCCCTGTACCAGTGGGCATAAGTCCGACTTTTCAGGGGTACCCGTTCGCGGTCGTGCCGGTTGCGTGTGCCCAGGGCTCGGTGGATCAGCTTACGTATCTGTACACCCATGAGTGGGCCGAGGGATCGACTGATCCTTTCGCTCCTCTCGGCTGGATCGACACGTCACTGGGCCTTGTGGACGAGTTTAGCAAGGGCGAGGCGGGCGACATCTGCCAGAGCCAGGGACCAAGCCCGACAGCGCCGATTCGTCTGGACAACGGGATCCAGGTGTCGACGTACTGGTCCAACAGCGATGGAGCTTGCTGGCCCCTGCGAGACACGCTCACACTCCAAGCGTCGGGCCTGCCGGGCGGTGTGACCGGTCAGGCGATTGTGAACAGTCCGGCCATCTTTGGAGATTCCAACAACCACACCGTCAATCTGCCATACACTGCGTCAGTGATCGACGGTGGTCACTTCTCGTACTCCTTTGTGTCGCCGATCTCGGGCGCGCCCGGGATCCGATATGTCACTTCGGATCCGGGAGGTAACGGTGCCATGGTATCGGGAGGCTACACGCATACCGTGACGTATTCACAGCAGGACTACCTCACGGTCAATACCAGTCCCCCGAGTGTGCAGCCGTCCGACGTGTCGCTGACCGGCTCCAACTGGGAGGCAGATAGCAGCGTGGTCAATCTATCGACCGACGCAATCATCCCTTCGGGCGCGGATCGTTACCGATTCGACTCATGGACCGGTAACGTCGGCAATAACTCGACGCCCGCAACGACCATCGTTATGAACGGACCACAGACGGCTACCGCGAATTACGTGCTGCAGCATGACATTACCTTTAATCAGAGCGGCATACCCGGCGCCGTCCCGTGGACCGTCACTGTCGACGGCGTTTCGCAGACGGGACCGTACAGCCAGTGGTTCGACGATGGCTCCTCCCACACGTTCGCCTACCAGAGCCCCGTTCCTGCTCTGACCCCGGGAACCCAGTACGTACTCACCGGCACTTCAACGGCCTCTCCGCTGCTAGTTCTGGCGACAGGCACAGTGACGGGCAACTACAAGACGCAGCGGTTGCTGACCGTGCAGACGAGCGGGCTCGGCAGCAATCTGACACACATTACGCTGAACGGGATGACTCTCGGTACGGCAAACGACACGACGCCTATGGCCGTATGGCTGGACGACGGGACGTCGCTTGCCACCCTCAGTGCCGACGCTGATGTCAACGGGGCCGGTGGAGTACAGTACTTCTTCCAGAACTTCAGTCCGGCTCCTCCTGGGACCTTAACTGCACCGTTCACCACCACAGCCGCCTACATGACGATGCAGCAGCTCATTAACGGTGCGCTCGCCGGCGGCGGTATCACCGGGCACAGCGCATCCGGCTTCGGCAGTGCCCTTGTTTCGACATTCGCGAGTGTCCAGGCGAACATGGGCTCGACCCGGTACGCGGCCGCGCTTGGCGGTCTTACCAGCTTCATCAACCAGATTCAGGCTCAGTGCTGCACGCCGACCAGCGGCAAGGAAATTTCCACCGCAACATCAACCACGCTTCAGCTCGATGCCCTGCTGACCTACCATATCGCGCTCTGTCTCGGCACGAACCAGCTTTCCGCAACTCAAATGAACACCGACTACATTTACTACAAGACTAATGTCACGCGGCTCGGAGGTGTCGTGTTGCCTCCCTGCTGACACCTAGTCGTCGACCGCGTAGCCGGCAGCTCGCAAGGCTGCCGGCTTCGCGGTGCACTCACGAAGGAACCCGCATGAGATTGCCTGTGATTCGATTCGGTCTGGTCTCCTTACTGGCGGCATTCACCGCCACCTCACCGGCGGTCGCACGCGGCTCGACGCCGGAATCAAAAGCTTTTGGAGTAACCTCCGCTCAGACCCTGTTTGAACGATCCTTCCAGCAACTCGGTCTTGCCAGCCACTACCAGTTTCATGAGACTGTGAATATCCTGCAGCGCGTTAATAAGACATTCCCAGGCAGCAGCACGTTCGATGTCTCATTTGCGGCTCCCAACCGCATGGCCACAACTCTCCATGTAGCCCATCCGTCTCACGGCGTCACTGAGCTAGACACGGTGCAAGTCGGATCCACCAAATGTCAGCGCCCCCCCCGCTGGATCTGTTTCCCAAGCCCGGCGCCTCATCCTGCCACACTCATTCATACCCTGCTGGCGCCTCGAATGACCAACGTCGCGTATCGGACCAGCATAGTCCTCTTGCATGCACCCGCGGTGAGAGCGACAGTTGTCCTGGCTTCGTGGCGCGGAAACGGTATCGTCTACGCCGGAACGTTGCTGCTTCAACCCCGGTCGGGCTTGCCGTTGCGATTTACCAGTTCGGTTTCATCATCTGGAAAACTGGACGTTCGCGAAACCGCTTCGTTCAACTTCGCAAAGAAGGTTTCGATCGATCTTCCCCGAGGAAGGCGCGTCATGCCGTGATGCCGCGACTCGCGATTTTCGAATCAATCGGCTGCTCAACGCACCGTTCAGTACCAGGCAACGGCGATATAGACGGAAGTACGTTTTTGCACGTGTGGCCTGACAAACACGATTGACCACTGGCCTCGGTGCCGGTCGACGGGTCCGTAGCCGTCTCCATTCGAGCAGGCGTAGCTCAGGCGAGTGTGGTCTACTGTAAGAGTTTTGCCTGTAAGAACCGTGCAGCGGCCTCCGTTTGTGAGCTCAAGGGCCCATGGGGTGCCCTGAGGGGCAGCGCCTCGATTGGCAAACGACATCGGAAGCGGCTTTTGTAGGTGCACGCGAAGCGACGAGCGAGACCATGGCGCAGAGACGCAAAGGAGATACACGCCGGCACGCGGTCCTGTAAAGCAAGGGTCAAGGATACGGTACCCCGAGGTACACCTCCAGGCATCGTGTCTAGCGTCTTGAAGAGAGCCCGCCCAGCAGGCGCCTGATACTGATTTGGCGTGTTGGAATCGCGGAAGAAGAGTTTCCGTGGCAGTGTATGGGTTGAAGATCCGCACCCGAGTTGGCGCGAGGGCCTCTGCGAACGTCGATCCTTGGGAAGGCGTCCAAATCCACGAGCAAAGTAGGACGACTACCGATCCCAGGAGAGAGGGGTAGCGCGGAGCCCCATGCGTATTGACAAGGGCATTGTCGGCAGTGTGCTGGGACGGTCGCACCCACACGTGAGGCACCTCCGTTCGGTCGAATGTACAGACTCAAAGCATTGGATGCGCCGCGACCATATGCCGGATGTTCTGCCTGACGTGCAATGGGTCGGACGAATCGTGCTTGGCCCTGTCCTACAGACGCTCGGGTACCGGTTGACTCCGTGCTGAATCACCTCTCCACAGAAGATTATTTGTAGGGGGTCGAGTGCCAGGTGCTTGCTTGGCGGTTGGGTCTCCGATTTCACTATGCGCACTTCACGCAGTCGGTGACTGTCTGCCACATGACAGGCTCGCTGCCGCGAGCAAATAATAGTGCTGTCGATGATTATTGTCAACGCATAGTCGAACGTGCTTCATCCCGGCTGCCTGGACGGCAGTGACGTACTTCGGAAAAAGAAACCCTTTACAGAGCCACTACCAGGGGCGGATGATCGGCAAAACGAGCGCCGCTTCGATGAGAGCCTGCTCAGCCGGCTGCGAACGGGCATCGAATGAAGCGGATGTTGATCGCCTTGCTCGTGGGGCCGTTAATGCCCGGCAGCCCGACCTCGCGCACAGGGCGGGCCCCGTCGAGGAGTTCGTCGCCGAAGTCGTGGTGAACCCACCACTCCCGCTCCTCCTGTTCGGACGCGAACTGCGGAATCTCCTCGATACTGTGGATGACCGTCCGTTTGGTCATGATCCGGTTCTCTCCTGGTATCGCCCGAACCCCTTCCCGCCATAGCGCGCTTGTCCCGATCTCGACCTATCCTTGCCACACACCTCACCCCTGCATGAGCTCCCCTCTCCTGCGCACGGGAGAAGGGGCCAGGGGGTGAGGGTGCCACCACCCCCATCGATATATCATCCGCCCGATCCTCGCCCTCTTCTATCACCGGACGGCGCCACAAACTCGACGGCCGCCAATGCCGGCGCCCCGGCAGGGCCGCGATCGACGGCACCAGCAGGGTGCGCACCAGAAAGGTGGGCATCAGAATGCCGGCCGCGAAGCCGTACCCGATCTGCCGCAGGCGCGAGGCGTTGAAGGTATCGGCCACCAGTGTGTGGGGACATGCAGGGCACTAGTGGTACTTCACGGCTGA
>DASVZE010000085.1:0-2494 GCA_036391775.1 Chloroflexota bacterium
CTGCAAGCTGGAGAAGCTTGTCAGGCGTCCTGCCGTCCAATGGTATCACATCGGTGACCTGTGGCTCTCCAAGCGTCAGCGTCCCGGTCTTGTCCACAAGGAGTGTATCGACCTGAGCAAGGGCTTCCAGATACAAGCCCCCTTTGATCAGAATGCCCCGCCGCGCGGCGCTCCCCACGCTCGCCACTACGGCGATGGGAGTCGCGAGCGCAATGCCGCAGGCACATGAGACGACGAGCACCGCGACCGTGGCTGTCACATTTCGGCTCAGGAGGAATGTGAGTGCGCCAATGCCAAGAACGAGCGGGATGAAATAGGCCGAGAACCGGTCGGCGAGACGCTGCACGGGCGCTTTCGACCCTTCGGCTTCTTCGACCAGGCGGACCACGCGACCGAAGGTCGTGTCGGCGCCGACACGGGCGGTCTCGATTTGAAGCATCCCGCGTTGATTGATGGTCGCGGCGAAGACGGTGTCTCCCACTGATTTCTCCGCCGGAAGAGACTCGCCCGTTATGGCCGATTGGTCGACAGAGGTATGACCCTGGACGACCTTGCCGTCAACCGGAATCCGCTCGCCCGGACGGACCACCACCGTGTCGCCGGGGCGAATCTCGCCAATCTCCACCTGCTTCTCTTGCCCCTCTCGCAGTACGCAGGCGGTTTGGGGCGCAAGGCGGACGAGCTCACGGATCGCGGCGCGAGACTGGTTGGACGTGAATTCTTCGAGGATGTCGCCGACGCGCATGAAAAAGACGATGAGCGCGGCTGACTCGAATTGTCCGATGGCGAGCGCGCCCAGGGTCCCCAGCGTCATCAGTGCGTGGGCGCCTACGATATGGTTTCTGAGGTCGTTCAGGACGTTACGCCAGATGGGGAACCCGCCGATGAGGATGGCGGCGAGCGCCACGGGGGCGGGAATGAGGTTGAGGGCGCTGTCGAACAATCCCAACCGCTCGGCGATCAACTCGATAAAGATCACCACGGCGACACCGGCGACGAGAGCGAGTGTCAGGAGCGCAGGCAAGCGATTTTCGCGCGGGGAGGTCTTTTCCTCCACCTGATACCCGGCTTTTTCCACAGCACGGCGGAATGCATTCAGGTCAACTTGGCTTGGGTCGTAGACCACCTGAGCACGCTCTGCAGCAAACAACACCTTCGCCGACTCGACGCCCGCGAGCGACCCGAGCGCATCTTGCACGTGCATAGCACACTCGGCGCAGTCCATGCCGCGCACTTTCAGGTCGATCCGGTCAAGTTTGGAAGATGCGGCGCTCACGCTCGACTCCTGCCCGTGCCGGCCCGTTCGCGATGGCTGACGTTGGAAGCCCGCGGGACGCGATGGGCGGCCTGTTCGGGCTCGGCGTACCGGGTGCAGGCATAGATACCGTCCGCGACCTGCAAGAGAATGCCTTCGGCTGTCCCGAGAAGGTCGCGGATCTTGTCATCGTAGAGACGATAGTAGGTGAATTTGCCGCGTGGCTCACTCTTCACCAGACCACAGTCTCGCAGGCAGGCGAGATGCCCCGAAGCATTGGGCTGTGATATGCCGAGCTCCTCCACAATTTCGTTCACATTCTTTTCCCCATCGAGGAGCGTCTCCAGGACAGCCAGACGGGTGGGGTCGGCGAAGCCGCGGAAGAACTTGGCTTTCAGTTGGATGGCATCTGCATTACTGAGCATAGCATGCACCTATTCCAGAAGATGAATAATCATATAAGCATCTGGTTATATTATACGCGGATTCGCCCCGGTGAGTCAAATCAGGGAGTTGGCGAGAATCAGGTTCACGGGAGATTTGACAAGCAGAGCAGAACACCTATAATTTCTAGCTAATAGAAATCGATTTTACTCAGTAGTATTCAATATTTCCTCTTGTCTGCCCCATAAATCCAAGCGGCATTCTGTTAGGGATAGCGGTGTTTCTCGCAAGTTCTGTTAGTCGTCGACAACGTCCGAACTCGACAGGATTTTGACGATTCGATTCCCCTGATTCCCCTATTGCAGGAGATGCCAGAGCATGCTCAAGTACGTAACACGTCGCTTGCTTATTGCGATTCCCGTTCTTTTGGGTGTCACCTGCGTGGCTTATTTCATCATGACGCTGGCTCCCGGCGACGCCGTCGACATGTTGATCAGCCCCGGGCTCAGTGCTCAGGACCTGCAGTTGCAGCGTGAGGTGTTGGGTCTCAACGAGCCGGCACCGGTGCGGTACGTCAAGTGGCTAACACAATTAGCTCAGGGTAATCTGGGATACTCTTACAACAACCGGCAGCCGGTCACCGATCGCATCGGCGAGCGGTTGATCCCCACGCTCTCTCTGGCCCTCTTTTCTTTGTTGTGGGCATACGCATTGGGCATACCCATTGGAGTACTGGCAGCCGTCCGTCAATACTCTATCTTTGATTATGTTGCGACGATCGTCTCGTATCTGGGCGTTTGTCTCCCCTCTTTCTTCTTCGGCCTGCTTTTGATCTTTATCTTCTCCCTCAAGCTC
>DASVZE010000086.1:0-2350 GCA_036391775.1 Chloroflexota bacterium
CGACGAGCTGCCGCCACGGCCTGCTCCAGCCGATCCTGGAATAGACGACGGTTCGGTAGATCCGTCAGCGGATCGTGCAGTGACAGATGGTCGAGTATCTCTTGCATCGCCTTCTGCTCAGTCAGATCCGTCAGCATCAAAATGCTGCCAATCAGGTTGCGGTGTCTGTCATAGAACGGACTGGCAGAGCCCAGCATCCATAACCGATAGCCGTCCTTGTGAGGGACCCAGACTCCGACTCGGCTGGGCAGAGCCACCTCCAGTCTGTTCCACATCCACTGCGCGGCCTCAACCGCCTTGTTCGCATCCTCCGAATCTACATACAACTCGGTTGCAATCCGCCCGATCAGCTCATCCTTGCTGAAACCCAGCAGGTCGCATAGACGACGATTCACATACCCGATGCGCAGGTCCCGGTCCAGAACTACTACGCCCTCGTTTGCCGTCTCGAGGATGGTGTCGAACCTGGTTCGGTTGATCTCGGACTGTCGGATCAGTTCGTAGCGGTCGGTGACGTCTCGAAAGCTGATGAGCAGCGTTCGCGCGGGACTTCCCGACGCTTTCAAAGGCGCGGCGCTGAGCTCGAGCCACCGCTCCTGTTGACCCGCTCGCTGAAGCCGACACAGCTCTCGCGTTGGCGGCGCGAGGGAAAGTCGGTCGAAGTCGGCCAAGTGTTGCAGTGGCGAGATGGCGGTGCCGTCCTGACGCGTCAGATTCCAGCCAGCGGCCACCATCTCTTCATCGCTCAACTGCTCACTTGTCAGTCCCAGCCATTGCTGTGCCAGGGCGTTGGCGAACACGACCCGTCCATGTCCATCGATGGCGATGAGCCCAAGCGCTACCGCCTCATACAGACGGAGGTTGGTGGGTGCCACTTCCCGCGGCTGGGGTTTCGCTTTCTGGCCGCGAACGGGCGGCCGTCGGCCCATGCGCTTTACTTCCGGAAGACCGGGTCAGTCGCGCGGCGGTGAGGCACCCGCGTTTGACCGCGCAGCAGCCGTGAAACCACCGCACCCTCGCGGCCGCTGCCACAATAGATGAAACCCAGCTCTCTGAGAGCGGGACCGTCGTACAGATTGCGGCCGTCCACCAGCACTGGAGTCCGCATCAATTGCTTGATTCGCGGCATATCCAGGTTGGTGAACTCGGTCCAATCGGTGACGAGCACGAGCGCGTCAGCTCCTGAGGCCAGGTCGTACGCATCGCTGCACAGGCTAATCTCCGGGATCAGCTTGGCGGCACGGGGCATGGCTACCGGGTCGTAGGCTGAAACCGCGGCGCCCTCCGCCAGTAGCCGAGCTGCAATCTCCACCGCGGGCGCCTCACGCATGTCATCCGTGCCAGGCTTGAACGCCAGGCCCAGCAGCCCGATGGACCGCGCGGACAGACCGCCCAGCAGCGCGCGGAGTTTGTCCACCACACGCTCGCGCTGCGCAAGATTGATGTCCTCCACCGCCCGCAACAGTTCTGGATGACACCCTTTCGTGGCCGCCAGACGGATGAGCGCCTTGACGTCCTTGGGAAAGCAACTGCCGCCGTAGCCCACGCCGGCATCCAGGAACAAAGGTCCGATGCGCTTGTCATAGCCCATGCCCCGCGCCACTTGCCTGACGTCGGCACCGATCTGCTCGCAGACAGCCGCTATCTCATTGATAAACGAAATCCGCGTCGCGAGCATCGCATTGGATGCGTACTTGATCATCTCCGCCGTGGGCAGATCCGTCATCAGAATCGGGGACTTCAGAGGTCGGTAGAGTGCCGCCACGGCTTCACAGGCGGCGAGATTTCTCGAGCCGAGTACCACTCGATCGGGATGGAGGCAATCGTAGATGGCGCTGCCTTCGCGCAAAAACTCCGGGTTGCTGACCACCCAGAAGCGGGCGTCGCCGGTCATGTGTCGCTCGACGAGCTGTTGCACCATATCGCCCGTGCCGGCGGGCACGGTGCTTTTGTTGACGATGATCAGCTCGTGATCCAGATTCGCCGCGATGCTTTGAGCCGCTGATGCCACGAAGCTGAGATCGGCTCCCCCTTCGGCATCCATTGGCGTATTGACCGCGATGAACACGAAATCGGCGTTGTGCATCCCGTCCTGATACGAGGTTGTGAAGGAGAGTCGGCCGGCAACTACATTCCTCTGCACCAGTTCCGCCAACCCCGGCTCATAGATCGGCATCCCGCCCGCCTGCAGTCTCGCAATCTTGGTGGCATCCGTGTCAATGCACGACACCTGATTGCCCAGCTCCGCGAAGCAGGCCCCGGTCACCAGGCCAACATATCCAGTGCCCACCACACAGATTGTCTTCACCATCGCAGTCTGGAGCCGCGGGCGTGAACACGTCGTAAACGC
>DASVZE010000087.1:0-3428 GCA_036391775.1 Chloroflexota bacterium
CCCGATCCTCATAGGGAAATGAACGAGTCTACCTCTCTGCGTCGCCTGTGTGGGCACGGATGGCTGGTGGTAAAACGCTCCCCACCAGAGAGTGGCAAGCAAGGCACAGCCCACGATCAGCAGCCCGATAGTTGACACCACATAACCGGGGCCGTGGAGCGCAGGATCGAAGAAGACCCAGATCAAGCCACCGACGAATGCAGTGGTAGTGCCCACAATCGTCGTCCAACCGATCCAGCTGGGGTGACCCTCATGGACCAGAAGCTCGACCGCCAGCATCACGAGGACCAGACTGGGCAGCATGAAGAGGCCGATGTCCTGATGGAGCCAGGTAAACAGCGCGTCCTTGGTCGCACCTGAAGCCTTGGGATCTCCCGCGCCGAAATACGTCTCGTTCATCTCGATGGCGTATCCGGCAATGACGACGGTAGCGAAGCTGAGTACCCATGACCACAAGGCAGCCAGCCTGACGGGACGTCCAAGCAGGGAAGTGCCGGTACCAAAGTGGCCGATGACGAGCGCGACACCAATCACCAGTCCTCCGCCCATGACGAGAATTCCAGTGACGACGTCGTCGCTGGCGATACCATTAGCACCCGACACGAACCAGGTCGGCGGCGCCCAGTTATTGAATCCTGCTACCAGATACACACCTGTCATTGCGACGACGCCCAGCGCGATCATCGCCAAACCAACCTGGGCAGCGACCCTGGTCGCACCCCGAAGGATGGGGTAGCCGAACTGCTGAGCGAAAAGGACGGCCGTTAGCGCCATGGCCGAGGCTGGGATACTATTCATGTGCGGCAACCGGACGTAAGGGCATCGGCATACACGAGACCACCGTCGGTGCGATCGCAATTCCGGCCATGAATGGGAGTCGTCGGAGCGCGCGTTGGATGTCTATTGTCAGATCAAAGCATGATGTCGCCTCCAGGGGGCAAGGAGGCGAGACTGTTGCGGCATAACCTTCCTGCCGAGCTTGCCAACTTCGTCGGCCGCGAGCACGAGGTGACGGAAATCAAACGGCTGGTTCTCCAGACCCGTCTGTTGACGCTGACCGGGGTAGGGGGGAGCGGTAAGACACGCCTGGCTCTGCGCGTTGCCGCCGGGCTAGCACCGAGCTTTATGGACGGCGTCTGGCTGGTGCAGCTTGCCCCGGTCGACGACTCTGGACTGGTGGAGGGAGCCGTTGCCTCCGCCGTCGGCGTGCACGGAGTAGGGGACCAGCCAGTAGTTGCGACGTTGGTGACGGCCCTCGCATCACGGCGACTCCTGTTGGTGCTGGATAATTGCGAGCATCTGATCGGCGCCGTTGCCCGGCTGGCCGAGTCCCTGCTGGGCGCCTGTCCCCACCTGCGGATCCTGGCAACCAGCAGGGAACCTTTGCGTGTGCCCGGCGAGACGACGTGGCGCGTACCTCCGCTGGCTCTTCCGCGCGAAGAACCGGAAGGAGGCTGCCTGGCACCCGATCGTCTGGCCGAGGTCGAGTCTGTCGCACTCTTTCTCGATCGAGCGCGGGCAAGAGAGCGTGGCTTCAGTCTGACAACTCGGAATGCGCAGGACGTTGCTACTATTTGCCGGCGGCTGGAGGGCCTCCCGCTGGCTATCGAGCTCGCAGCCGCTCGGGTGGGAGTGCTTCCACCCTCGCAGATTGCGGGCCTGCTGGATGGCGCTCTTCGCGTGCTCGGCGGTGGCAGCCGGACGGAGCCGCGCCAGGAGACGCTGCGCGGAGCGCTGGACTGGAGCTACGACCTGTTGGGCCAGAGCGAGCAGGCGCTCCTGCGGCGACTATCGACCTTTGCCGGTGGCTTCGACGTCGACGCGGTGGTGGGCGTCTGTGGTGGCGATGGGATTGAGCCGGCTGACGTTCTGCAACTGTTGACGGCTCTGGTCGAGAAGTCACTGGTCGAGCCACAGCCGCTCGTCGAAGAAGCACGTTACCGGCTTCTCGAGCCCGTGCGTCAATACGCCTCGGAGCATCTTTCTGCTCGCGGAGAGAGAGACGACTATCAGCGACGGCACGCGCGCTACTTCGTGGACCTGGCGGAAGAAGCCGAGCCGGAGCTGAGAAGTGGGGGACGCCGTACCTGGATGGAGCACCTGGCTAGAGAGCAGGATAATCTACGCACTGCCCTGGAATGGAGCCGGCAAGCGGACAAGGCAAGCGACCGGGAGCTCGGAGTGCGACTGGCAGGAGCGCTCGTCTTTTACTGGCACTTTCGTGGGGAGGTGAGAGAAGGGCTGCACTGGGTCGAAGCAGCACTCGCGTGTGGGCTGGACGCCTCTCGGACCGCGCGAGCGAAGGCGCTGTATTGCGCCTGTGAACTGGCCTGGCTGGCGGGTCAGACAACACTGGCACGAGAGCGTGTCGAGGAGAGCGTGGCGCTTTTTCGCGCTATCGGAGACAGGCGCGGGCTTGCTTACGCCCTGCAGTCGCTCCCCATGTCGGTCGACCATCCGCAAGCGGGGGAGTCGGTGGCCGAGAGCCTGCGCCTCTTCGACGAGATCGGCGACGTCTGGGGACGGGCAATGGCGCTGGCCGCGCAGGACCTCTTCGCGCTTGTCGGCACCGGCGACCCGACGGGACAGGGGCAGGCGCGGCTGGAGGAAGCTGTGACACGCTTCCGTCAGATAGACGACGATTGGGGTACAGCGCAGGCATTGAACATGCTTGGAGACCTCGCGCGCAGCCAGGGCAACGACGCCATCGCCACAGCATGGTATGGGGAGGCGTTGGCATTGCTGCGACGTCAAGACCTGACCGGTACCGTCCCGAGCCTCCTCCATAATCTCGGGTACCTGGCACTTCGCAGAGACGACGTGCGACAGGCACTGCGACTTTTCCGGGAGAGCCTCACGTTGTTCCGCGACCAGGGAGACCAGCGGGGGATCGCCGACTGCGTCACCGGTCTGGGATGTGTGCTGGCCGGCATGGGGCAGCCGGAACGGGCGGCGGAACTTTTTGGAGCCGCGGACGCCATGCGCCAAACCACCGGCACCGCCATATGGCCGGCCAACGTTGCGGACTACGAACGGGGTTTGCAAAACATGCGCTCCCGGATTGACGAGGGGGCATTGGCCGCAAGGTGGGCGGCGGGACGCGCTCAGAGGCTGGAACAGGTCCTGGATGAGCTGAAGAACGCGGTGAACGAGCACAAGTCCGGTACGGGGTCTGACTTGACGGTACGAGAAAGAGACGTGGTGGCGTTGGTTGCGCAAGGACTGACAAATCGCCAGATCGGCGCGCGCCTCTTCATCACAGCGGGCACAGCAGGGCTGCACGTCAAGCACATCCTGCAGAAGCTCGGGTTCACATCTCGTGCCCAGATCGCCGCCTGGGCCGTGGAACAGGGGCTGACGGTGGGGGCCGAGGCTCAGTAACCATTCGTCTATCCCCTGCCGTGCCACGGAAATATCCCTCTGCGTGC
>DASVZE010000088.1:0-3110 GCA_036391775.1 Chloroflexota bacterium
TGCGCACGAACAGGTCGAGGTGGTTGAGCGCGCACGCTCTGACACGCACTAGAGCCTCGTCCGGCCCTATCTCCGGTAGAGGCAGTTCTTTGAATTCGAGGACCTCTGTGCCTCCGTGGCGCTCGAAAACTACTGCCTTCATATCCCTCTCCTTGCCGCGCCGAGTATTCTCATAATACAGTCACGCATCGGAGGTGATGTGGACGCAGTCGCGGAAGTTAAAGATCGTCTTGCCATCGAAGATGTGGTTGGGCGTTATGTCGAGCTGCGCCGTTCAGGCGCCAGCTTGAAGGGTCTGTGTCCGTTTCACCAGGAGAAGACTCCATCCTTCTACGTCACTCCCGCACGTGGCACATATCATTGTTTTGGCTGCGGTAAGGGCGGAGATGTTCTCAGCTTTGTCATGGAAATAGAGCGGCTGCCATTTCCCGAAGCGCTGCAGCGCTTGGCGGGCCAGGCAGGTGTGGCGCTGCCCGAAAGGACCGGCGGCCAGGTTTCACTGAATAAACAGATCTACGATGCAAATGACGCTGCCGTAGGGTTCTTCAAGGAGAATCTTTTCGGCCCACAAGGAGATAGAGCGCGAAACTACTTGCTGCAGCGTGGCTTTGAGCCGGATGCCTGGGCTCTCTTCGAGCTGGGATATGCGCCCGACACACGCGAAGCCCTCATACAGCACCTGCGAAGCAAAGGTATCGAAGACCGGTTGATCCTGGCCGCCGGATTGGGCATGCAGGACACGGTCGGCGGCCGCGCACGCGATCGCTTCCGTGGAAGACTCATGTTTCCCATCAAGGACCGCGCGGGGCGTATTTGCGGGTTTGGGGGGCGTGTACTGGGTGACGAGCAACCCAAATACCTGAACTCGCCACAGACCGATGTGTTCGACAAGAGCGCGGTTCTATTTGGCATCCACCGAGCGCAGAGTCCTATCCGCGAAGGTGGACGAGCGGTATTGGTGGAAGGGTACCTCGACGCCCTGCGCGCGCACGTTGCCGGGTTCGACAACGTCGTAGCCAGCCTCGGTACAGCCGTCACTCCGCAGCAATTGGGAACGCTCAGCCGTCTGGCATCGACCGTCGTACTGGCCCTGGACCCGGACGCCGCCGGTCAGGCAGCCGCTGCGCGTGCCGGCCTCAATGCTCTGGCGGAGGTTCTGCAAAACCGCGGGAACAGTGCAGCGCAGCTCGATCTCCGCGTCGCGCGTTTACCCGAGAACGGGGGCGACCCTGATGAGCTTATCCGAGATAACCGCTCCTCATGGAGCAGGCTGATCGACCATGCCATTCCTGCATTCGAGTACTACTTTGAGCAGACCATGGCGGGACTCGACCGCTCGGGCGATGGATGGCGGCAACAGGCAATCGACCGCTTACTTCCGCTCATTCAACAATTTAGCTCCTCGGCAGGCTGGCAGGCACTCTGGCTACAGCGTCTTTCCCAGGAAACGGGAGTCGATCCGAGAGCTCTGCAGCGATCTCTGCCATCGCCTACGACGCGGGCGCAGCGCAAGCGCGAGCGCTCGTCGGATCAGGGAAAAGACGTTGTGAACGACACCACCGCGCGAGCACTCGGCGGCGATCCGGGACGGGCTATTGAGCAATCGCTCCTCGCTCTGCTTTTCAAGATCGTGGTCGTTCCCGAGCATGCGGCATCCGTGTTGGTGGCCAGCGATCTGCAGGACGGGACTCACCGCGCGCTGCTCGAAGCGCTGCTGAAATGGCGATCGACCGACAATTATGACTTTGACATGTTCCGCCGAAACCTTCCCAGCGATCTCCAGAACCGAGCCGACGAGCTTCATGAACTGGACGTTCCATTGCCGTCCGATGGCGTCGTGAGCGTCGCAATCTCGCTTCACCTGGCCCGGCTGAAATATTTCAGGCTCCAGGCTCAGCTCACTCGAGCCAGTCAGACGCTTCAGGATCTGGCACCAGATGACAGAGCAACAGCTGTGGCGGGCCTCGCTCCGTTGATGCAGCAGCGTCAAGAGTTGGAGCAAGCACTGAACACACTCAGCCAGCGCGCCATGCAGTCCGGATCAACCGGTTAATCCTGCTGACTCTTACGGGACAATCGACCAGTGGGAAGGGAGTTGGTAGCTTACTGTGCGGCGCGAATAGCGAACTCCGTTGTGCAGATGAACTTCTCCACTGCGCTCCACCGCGTAGAACAGGTTCGTAACCTGAACGATGCGCCGGTCCTTCAAATTGAAGATAATCAACCCGGTTCGCGTCGGCTCGAGGCTCCGTTGTCGGGTAACATCGTCGACCACCCGAAATAACGGTTCATCTCCAACTGGCACGGATTCGAGCGTCTTGTGGATTGCCTCATAATTGTCCTCCACATTGTGCTCGTCGAAGACCGCAAGTCCGGAAATGATGCGCTCGCGCACACGCCGGTCGATCTGATCGGTATGGGAGAGCATTTCGGTGAGAGAGGCTGGGTTCGATGCACAGGCAGCGACCAGCGGCATCATCAAAAATCCGTCCCCGACAAAGCTGATCGCTCCGCGCGGGTCAACGATTGTGAACCGCATATCGTGCTTATCCAACGGTCGTTTCCTCCTGGGTGCCGTTCAGGCTATCATACGAATTCTGGAACGCACGTTCCAGCCACACAGTGGTAAAATGTCCATGATGCAGCAAACAAAAAGGGCTTCGCGCCCAACAGAATATGACGCAGCAAGAGTCGCTCACCGGGTCGTGGACCTGGCGGTCGACAAGAAAGCAAGCGACGTCACGCTACTTGACGTTCACGACGTTACAACGCTCGCGGACTTTTTCGTAATCGCTACCGGAACCAGCGACCGGCAAATTCGGGCAATCAGCTCCGGCATTCAAGATGGGATGGACGAGGAAGACATTCACCTCCTTCGGCAGGAAGGTATGCCGGAGGATGGTTGGGTTTTGCTAGACTACGGCCAGATAATTGTCCACATCTTCGGTGCCGAACAACGCGCATACTACGATCTTGAGCGTCGCTGGAACGAGGCTCCTACCCTTCTCAAGATCCAGTAGGGGGATCCGTGGAGACCACGAATATCAACTTTGAGCGAATCCGATTCTTCCTGCTAGGGAGCGTTGTGGGAGCCGTCGTGGGCTCACTCG
>DASVZE010000089.1:0-2002 GCA_036391775.1 Chloroflexota bacterium
ATCGTGCTCCACGCGATGCCGGCAGTTCGGGCAGATGGGCCGCTCTTCGATCTCCTGTAGAAGCGCTTCCTCTTCAAGCGACCGTTCGTAAGCCTGCATCAACGTCTCGTGGGGGCGTAGGATGAGATATACGACCAGACCAAAAACGTTGAACAGAATGACGAGCAGAGTGGCGAATGCCCATACGAGCTTGTCTCTGGATCTGGACCGAACATCCATAAACACCCAGACGATAATGCTGAACCACACGGCCAGCCCAAACGCCACGAAGCCCGCGACGACGATCGGGCCGATCTCTCTCAGTGTGGACATGGTTACTCGCTATCCTTCCCGCTGCGCTAAGGTTGGGCCAACGTATCGTAAGTAAATGGTCCCATATTTGTCAAAGGCGCCGACAGGACCAACCGTACGGACGTTTGTCGCCGTCGAGCTGCCAACGGATCTGCAAGCCCGTCTCTCCACCATCCAGGACAAATTCGGAAAGCAAACCTCCGATATCAAATGGGTTTCCGTTGAACTTCTCCATATTACCGTGCGCTTTCTCGGGTCGGTGCCTGAACCGCGTATCCAGCAGGTGAATGAGGCGGCACTGCAGTCGGCTGCGGCTCAAGCAAGCTTTTCCCTCGCGGTCGACGGACTGGGGTCCTTTCCCGGAGTAGGCCGCCCTCGCGTGCTTTGGGCCGGACTACGCAACGACGACGGATATAGCCGTCTCGGTGAGCTTTTCCGACGATTGGAGGAGAGACTGGCAGATCACGGCTTTCCGCCTGAGGGTCGCAGTTTTTCGCCTCACATTACATTGGCGAGGGTGCGCGAGAATGCCACCCGTCAGGACCTGGACCACATCGCTCAAACATTTTCAGCAGTCCGCGATCATGTCTCACTGAGGGGAACTATTCCGGTGACTCACCTGACGGTGATGCGCAGCGATCTCACGCGTGCCGGCCCGCGCTACACGCCGCTTCTGCGTGCAAGCCTATCGGGTGCTCAGTAATGTCGTGCACCGTCTAAATATCCGTTCGGCACTTGATTCCATTCACGCCTCCTACTATGCTGGCGTGTGCCCCACCCCCTGGACCTGCGCTACCGCCTGGCTCATTCCTATATCTGCCGAGAGGCGCTTCGCGTGGTTCAATCCATCTGATTCATGTACGGCCACTTGAAATAAGTAGCAAGGGGAAAGGGTCTGATGTCTGCGTCCACTGATCTAAATGCTCTCGACCCGTCCACGCGCGTCGATCAGCTTCGCCACGAGATAGAGCAGCACAACTATCGCTATCACGTGCTGGATGCCCCTACCGTATCCGACGCCGATTACGATGCCCTCATGCGAGAGCTGCGGGCGCTAGAAGCAGAATATCCCGAGCTGCGAGCCGAAGACTCGCCGACTATGCGAGTCGGAGGCCAGGTGGGACGAGGCTTTCGTCCTCGGCGGCATCCGGTCCCCATGCTGAGCCTGGCCAACGCATTCTCGCACCAGGAGCTGGATTCCTGGTATCAACGCGTCCAGAACCTCGTTGGCTCTACCGTCGTGCGTTTTGTCGTCGAGCCGAAGATCGATGGACTTGCGATTGCTCTGACGTACGAAAACGGCGACTTCACGGTGGGAGCAACGCGGGGCAACGGAATTGAGGGCGAGGACGTCACAGCTAACCTCCGAACCGTTAAAGAGATCCCAGATCGGCTTCAAGGAAATCGCATCCCGGCACGCGTGGAGGTCAGGGGAGAAGTGTACATGCCGATCAAAGGGTTCGAGCACCTGAACGAGCGCCGTGCCGAAGAAGGCGCTTCTCTCTTTGCCAACCCTCGCAACTCGGCGGCAGGGTCACTGCGGCAGCTTGATCCTGAAGTGACTCGCCAGAGACCGCTTGGCCTCTTCGCATACTCGATTGGCTATGTCGACGGTATGCGCATCGAGAGCCAATGGCAAGCGCTGCAGCTCATGCGCGAATGGGGTTTTCCCGTTAACCCGATTGCGCAACGAGCGGCATCTCTGGACGAG
>DASVZE010000090.1:0-7707 GCA_036391775.1 Chloroflexota bacterium
GAAGATGGGAAAGCCGATGTTGATCGCATTGCGATAAAAAATGCGCGCGAAACTGGGTGCGACTACCGCTGCGATCCCCGACGCCTTGATGGACAGCGGCGCGACCTCCCGTGAGGAGCCACAGCCGAAGTTGCCGCCCGCCACCACGATATCACCAGGAGAGATCTTGTTGACAAAGTCCGCGTCGAGGTCAGCCATACAGTACTTGGCAAGTTCCCGAGGGTCCGTGATGTGACAGTAACGACCCGGGATAATGACATCCGTGTTGATGTTGGCTCCGTACTTCCAAACCTTGCCTCGTAGCATATCCATGTCAGTCTCCTATACCAATGCCGGTTCCCTGCTCATCACCTCGTCCGGTCCGGCGATGCGGCCGGCGATGGCGCTGGCGGCAGCCACGGCAGGGTTGGTCAGATAGATTTCCGCGCTCCGCGCGCCCATACGACCGACGAAATTGCGGTTAGTGGTGGATACGCACTTTTCATAATCTCCAAGGACGCCCATGTGACCTCCGATGCACGGCCCGCAAGTGGAGGTGGACACAATACAGTCGGCGTCCATGAAGACCTCCATCAGGCCTTCGCGCACCATTTGCCGCTGAACCTCCTGGCTGCCCGGCACCACGATGCAACGAACATGCGGATCGACCTTGTGATTGCGAAAGACGTGGGCAGCCTCGCGCATATCCTCGATCCACCCATTGGTGCAGGTACCGATGACCACCTGGTCGATGCGAACGTCTCCTGCTTCGGAGACCGGTCGGGCGTTCTCCGGGAGTGAGGGGAATGCCACCTGAGGCTCTATCGCTCCGGCATCTATCTCTACTTCCTTCGCGTACTGCGCATCGGGATCGCTGGTGAACTCGGTGTAATCCGTGTGGGCGACCTCGGAAAGGTACTCGCGCGTCACATCGTCCACGTGGAAGATGCCGTTCTTGGCGCCAGCTTCGATCGACATGTTTGCCATGGTGAAGCGCCCCGCCATGGGCAGACCTGCGAGCGCCTCGCCGTGGAACTCCATCGCCATGTATGTGGCCCCGTCGACCGTCATCTTTCCGATGGTGTAAAGGATTAGATCCTTTCCTGTGACCCAGGGTCGAAGTCGCCCATGGTAGGTCACTTTCACCGAGGGTGGGACGCGCAGCCAAGTTTCACCGATTGCCCAGGCGACCGCAACATCTGTAGAACCGACGCCAGTTGAGAAGGCGCCCAGCGCCCCGTAGGTCGTGGTGTGTGAATCTCCACCAATGATCACCTGCCCCGGGCCGACGATCCCGTTCTGAGGCAGGACGCAATGCTCGATGCCGGCTCGTCCAACCTCGAACCAGCGGGCATTTTGATCGAGCGCAAACTGGCGCACGCGCTGTACCAGCTTGGCCGTCGCGATGTCTTTATTGGGCGTGAAATGATCCGGGACAAAAATCGCGCCCGCCGGATCGGCGATCCTCTCTGCACCCTGGATCTTCTTGAACTCGTCGATGGCAAGCGCGGCGGAAAGCTCGTTGGCCAACACCACGTCGACATGCACCATCACGATTTCACCCGGCTCGACACGCTCCTTCCCAGCGTGAGCCGCCAGAATTTTTTCCGAGATTGTCATACCCATGATGAATGTCCCTTTCGTCAGGCCGTTTCTTGCGTTTGCCTGCTCGCCCTCCACGACGACACAAGTGCGGAGACTTCCGATTCGTCAAGCAGACACGGGGAGTTTTTGCACGTTTGAAATATGTGGTCAACAAGATCAGGCTCGGGCGCAATACCACGCGACTCAAGCCAGAAAATCACATTGGATTGGCCGCTCATCGGACCAATTTCTATGGACTGACCGCGGCCAAAATACTCGGCCGGTACACCCGAGTACACGCGGTTGGCGAGCCAGTCGTCGCCCTTTTGCATTGCTTTGATGACTGCGGCAGCATGAACTCCAGTCCCGGTCCGGAAAGCGTCCCGCCCGAAGACCGGGTAGGTTGGCGGAATGGTCACTCCCGTGACTCCGGACACAAAGTCACAGTAGTCGCCGAGCGAGGTGAGGTCGCTGTCGATCCACCCGAGCAACCTAAAATTGACCAAAAGCTGGTCGATGGCTGTGTTGCCGACCCTCTCGCCGATGCCGATCGCCGTACCGTGAACCCTGCCGGCTCCGGCGTAGGCCGCGGTTAGCGAGTTTATAAGACTTAAACCGCGGTCGTTGTGACCGTGCCAATCGATCTGAACGGGCTCGCCCGTGGCGGCGACAATTTCCTTTATGAACGTGACGAGATTCCAGACGCCCTCCGGCGTGACATGTCCAACCGTGTCGGCGAGACAAATGCGCCTTGCGCCTGCCTCTATGGCAGCGGTATAGAGTGCGCGCAATGTGTCTGGGCGTGCCCGTGTTGTGTCTTCGGTGACAAACATGACTGGCAGCCCGCGGCTGGTGGCATACGACACCGCCTCGACCGAGTGTCGGATCATGCGATCCAGCGTCCAATCCTCCGCGTACTGACGTATGGGACTGGAGCCGATAAAGACGGCGGCTTCGATGGGAATTCCCGCGATCTCGGATGCCTCAAGAATGGGGTCGATGTCCACTGTCAACGTTCGGGCCGCGCAGTTGGGAAAAATTGCAAGACGTTGATCGCGGATTTCGCGGGCCAGGGCCTGTACATCGTGCGCGACAGCCGGTCCGGCGCCCGGCAGTCCAATATTGGCGGATTGGATACCAAGCGCCGCGATGTAATGCAGGATGCGAATCTTCTCGTCAATCGACGGCGACCGCACCGATGGACTTTGCAAACCATCTCGCAATGTCTCGTCGTCGAGCTCGACGTCACCGCGACTAGGGGCACGCCGGTCACCCTGGACGTTCCAGTCGTAGATCAGGTCCATCTCGTCCATCGCCTTGCCCTCTCGGCCGATTATAGGGCTGCCGGCAACGCGGCTACGGCACTAGCGAGCAGCGTACGACGGAGTCCGGAAGTACGAGACGTACCGGAATAGCTCCATATACATGCGTGCCACGCTTGGCCAGGTCATCGACCGGCTGAAGCGATACGCTCGCTCCTCCATGGCGAGCAGTTTGCGCCGGTCTCCCAACAGCGTGTTCACGCCAATTGCGATTGCCTCGGGGTCTTTGAACGGCACAATGATCCCGCGGTTGTCCCCCAACATTTCCTCGGCATAGGTAAAAGGTGTGGCTATAACTGCCTTTCCACATCCAACAGCATAGGCGAGCGTTCCGCTGACAATCTGATCCTTGTTCAGATACGCCATGATGTAGACGTCCGTGGCTGCCAGATACCGGATCAGCTCGGAATTGGAGAGAAAGCGATTGTTGAACCGCACGTGGCGCTGCACACCGAGATCCTTCGCCAGCTGAGTAAGCTCGTTTCGGTACGATTCACCTTCGCGCTGCCTGACATGGGGGTGAGTCTCGCCTATAACGAGGTACAGCACGTTGGGACTTTGCTGCACAATCGCCGGGAGAGCCTGGATCACATATTCGATTGCCTTGCTAGGACCTATCAGGCCGAATGTTGAGAGCATTGGCCGATCACCGAAGCCAAGAAGCTTCTTGGTGCGGCGCCTGATAGCCTCTTTGCGTGTAAAGTTCGGAATCCCGTGTGGGATGACGTGGATGCGCTCCGGCGCCAGATTGTAGTTGTCGCGGATCATGGGAACCGCCGCATTGGCGAGAACGACAACGGCCGAAGCCTCGTCCAGGAGTCGCTGTGTCACTTCCTGGAACTTGTCTTCCGGGTGGGGTAGCACGGTATGCATGGTCAGGACAATCGGCTTTCGCAACCGGCGCATGAACTCGATGATGAATTCTCCATGGTCGCCGCTGTACAGCCCGTATTCGTGCTGAATGTTCACGACCTGAGTACGCGATCGGTTGAGCTCGTCGGCGACCTGGATATATGTATCCAGGTCGTCTGAGTCGATCTGAAATCGCACACGGCCCTGATAGTCGTGCAGATCGTAATCATACAATTGCCCGTAATCGTTGATGGCCACCACGGTGGAGAGGCGAGTCGGATCGATTGCGTCGTACGCGTTCACCAGGTCATAGGTGAACGTTCCTATTCCACACTCTCTCGGAGGGTAGCTCCCAACAAAAGCAACGCGAGGTGTTGCGCCCGAAGAAGCATTGGAGAATGTGCCGTAATCCTCCTGCATGCTTCCCCCTTTCTGTTGGCCCTCTCACTTTACCAGCGACTCAAGAAACAGGACAAAGGCACCCGGAGGATTTTTGACAGTTTTGCAAGGCTGGCACGAAACTTGACAGACGGTGCCTTTCCTTGTAAGCTGACTTTGCGTTTTGCGTGCTGAGCCCATGCCGTGCCAGAGGTGTGGCTGTCCCGGGGCCTCAGTGCGACCAAAAATCGGTTGGAGGTCGCCAATGAGGAAACCGCTCGTAGCTCTGAGCTTGGCCTTGAGTACAAGCATCGGAGCGGTGCCGGCGGTAGCGAGCCTAGCTGCCACCCAGACGGGTTCCCCTCAAAGTATTAATCAAAGCTCTGTACAAAAAGGGTCGAAAGCCGCCGTTTCCGGTGCGGCAATCGTTCAGACCGCAATGCGGTATCTTGGTTACCCATATACCGCGACCGGAAATAGCCCGAGCACTGGATTCAGTTGCATCGGGTTTGTTTCTTTTGTGTATCGATCAAACGGCATTCCATTGCCGGGAGATCTTGGCGGTGCGCTTGCCTTTGCGCCGCAGGTACCGTTTTCTGCTTTGCAGCCGGGCGACATTCTGTACTTTCAAAACACAGTTTGGAACGGACTGTCGCATGCCGCCATCTACATAGGCGGTGGGAAGTTCATTCACGCGGAGTGGTACAACCGTGGGGTTGTAATCTCTTCCTTTAATAACGATCCAACGGACGGGAACTACTGGATTGGAAAGTACCTGGGCGCAAATCGACCGTGGTACGGCGCCTCGGTTGGTGCAGTGGTGAACACCGGTGTGGCACCGAAAGCACCCACGACTCCCACTACACCCCAATCGACAGCGGTGAAATCGATTGCCAGTGGTCCAACGGCTGTGGTCAATACCTCGTCACTCAATGTGCGATCCGGTCCGTCGAAAACCAATTCAGTTCTGACGACGGTGCAGCAAGGAGCGCCGCTCGTCATACTCGCTAAGAGTAACGGGTGGTATAAAGTCCAGCTGCCAGACGGAACTGTCGGCTGGGTCATGGCGCCGTTCGTGAGCCGCAGCGGGCAGGTCACGTCTACCGCATCCACCACGCCCGCCAACATCGGAAACCCAGTGAGTCCCCGGCAGGTGCGCACGGCAACCCGCGTGAGATCACATGCCGTTGCAACGATTCATGTCTCAAGCTTGCGGATTCGAAGCGGCCCCTCGACGTCAAGTGCGATCGTCTCGGCAGCCTATAAGGGTCAAAAGGTTCAGGTACTGGCTCGATCCAATGGGTGGCTTAAGGTCCTCCTGCCGGACGGCACCGTGGGCTGGATGAAGGCTTCATTCACCAGTGCGCGCAGCCAGGGCGCATCACAAATATCGAGCACCGCACAGCCCAACAACAGCGTGACGCGAACGACGACAGCGAATCACGTATTCCATAGCGGAAGTGTTGTCAAGTCTTCGACAAACGTGCGTTCGTCGCCCTCATTGACCTCGGGCATCGTGACGGTTCTACCACCTGGCGGCGCCTATCGCGTCCTCGGCTGGTCAAACGGATGGGCGCACGTACAGCTCGCGGGCGGCGTTGTTGGTTGGATAAGCGGCACTGTTCTCGGAACAGCGGTACATGCTTCTCAATCCAAGACATATCAGTCGACCAGGCGATCGGGTGCCAGCATTCTGCCAGGATCCGGCAGCTACGTGTTAACTGCCGGTGTCCGTGTGCACACTCGTCCCGGCGTGTCGGCCCCGGTGGTCACACTCGCCGCAGCGGGAACGCACGTTAACGTGCTTGGATACCGGAATGGATGGGACCTGATTCGTCTTCCTGCCGGTTCCACGGGATACGTCCTCGGTTCCTTCGTGCGTAGTAAGTAACTCAAAATAGTTCCTTCCGAGGCTGCGGGACATGTCCCGCAGCCTCTTCTATTTCGGATCACACCAACCTCCAGGGTTTCCCTCGAGGCTACTGAAGTGTCTCGACTGATTGGCGGACAGCCAGAGCGCCGTAAAGCTCGGGTCGCCGGTCTGCAATGCAGTCCATTTCATGGACTCCTGCACGGACGACAACCCGCTTCGTATCTGCCTCCCCTGGATCAATGTCGGCGATCACGAGCTCTTCACGCTGAGTCGACCCTTCCTTAAGTACGTCCCCGCTAGGACCGACAATCTGGCTTCGGCCCAGAAACGTCGCGTCGCGCTCCGTACCAACCCGGTCACAGGCGACGACGAAGACACGATTTTCCGCAGCGCGTGAGCGAGTGAACACATCGGCCTGGATGTTGGAGGTCCGGGGCCAGTTGGTCGGAAGTGCGATCACCTGGGCGCCGGAAAGAGCAAGAATGCGGGCCGGCTCGGGGAATCGTAGATCGTAACAGATAAGAATTCCTAGCCTCCCAATGGGCAGATCATAGACATGGTATGGAATATCGCCGGGGGTCGTGAACCTGTCTACTCCCAAACACAGGGTGTGAGTCTTACGGTAAATCGCTTCAACACCACTGGGGCCGGCCAGGAGCGCTGTGTTGTAGCAGCGGTCGCCCACGCGCTCGAGAGTACCGACGACGGCATATATTCCATGGCGGCGGCTCAAGCCGGCTACATAGTCCGATAGAGGTCCTGGGATCGGCTCCGCCACTGTCAGCGCTTCGTCCAGGCTGTTGAAGACATACCCCGTAAGGGAGCATTCGGGAAACACGATCAGCTGTGCTCCCGCGCCAGCCGCCTGCACAAAAACGCGCTCGACGATACCGAGGTTCCACTCACAATCGCCGAGCCGAGGGTTGATCTGTGCTGCTGCCACGCGTATCACGAGGGTATCCGGGCGAATATACCACTTGTTTCGCACGCTAAACTGAATGGCCGAGGAGCGGCCGACATCAGGTATCGGGGAGGAGCCAGGTGCTTCGCCAAACGCTTATTCGCCTCTCGCAAGAAGAACATCTTCGCAGCTTTGCTATGCAGAACAGACTGGCTCAGTCGTTCGCGCTGCGTTTCGTAGCAGGCGAAACGCTCGATCAAGCGATCAATGCCGTGCGCAGTCTTAATGCGCGAGGAATGACGGCCACCCTGGACCACCTCGGGGAAAATGTCTCGTCCCGGGAAGAAGCGCTGGAGGCGACGAACGCCGCTGTGCGGATGATCGCGGAAGTAGTGCGAGCAGGGGTCCGGTGTAACGTCTCTCTCAAGCTCACTCAGCTCGGTCTCGACCTGGGCGACAGCTTCGCTCTCGACAACATGCAGCGAGTCCTGGAACAGGCGGATGAGAGCGAACTTTTTGTGCGCATTGACATGGAAAGCGCGAATTACGTAGACCAAACGCTCGACATCTTTTATCGACTCTTTGAACAAAGGAAGAATGTCGGCGCAGTCATTCAGTCATGTCTCTATCGCAGCGAGATGGATCTAGAACGTCTGATCGAAGCGGGTGCTCGCGTTCGCCTGGTAAAGGGGGCGTACTTTGAGCCACCGTCGGTCGCCTTCCAGGCCAAGTCTGATGTCGATAGCAATTATGTGCGCCTGATGGAGATTCTTCTGGCGCGCGGCAACTATCCAGCGATCGCGACTCACGACGCCAGT
>DASVZE010000091.1:0-5062 GCA_036391775.1 Chloroflexota bacterium
TCCGGAT
The DNA here is from genome assembly GCA_036391775.1 of Chloroflexota bacterium. GTDB lineage: Bacteria > Chloroflexota > UBA5177 > UBA5177 > UBA5177 > DASVZE01. Next base: position 8 of record DASVZE010000091.1, read on the forward strand.
GCAGGCGTGCGACCACACCCACCAGCGGTGCTCCCCGTTCGATGCGCCCGCGCGCAGCAACCCGTGGCGCCGGCACCACGGGTACCGCGCTCCCGATGACTTCAACCCTGGACGGTTCCACGCCGTCGCTCCGGATCAGTCGTTCCCGTATAGGCCGGGACACAGCGATCACCCGGGCGCACCGATGATAGGTCCAGCGGGACCACAGCTGAGCCCGTGGCGAGCGCCAGGCAGCCTCGCTGTGCTCGGTGTGAACCAGCGGGATGCCTCTCCGCGTCGCCATGGCGGCCGCCGCGCCGCTGGCGTACATGTGGGAGTGAATCAGATCCGGCTCGCGCTCTGCGATAAGTTCGCCCAGTCCTCGGGCGTACGGTACAGAGATCGTCCGTTTGATCCGGCGCGGGGCAGCGGTGACCACGTCAATGCCGGCATCCACCAGCGTCTTCTGGAATATGCCCAGTGAGGAGCAGACGACGGTTACCCTATAGTTGTTGCTTTGCAACGCGACAGCCAGATCCACTACATGCCGTTCCGCACCTCCTGCGTCCAGTGAGTCGGCGACCAGCATGACATGCAAGCGCGATGTGGGATCCATCGAGCACCGGGCAATCACACTGACCATGGTAACGACCCTGGCATGTGATGCGGAGAACGAAGGTTTTAGATAACAACACACCTTTACCCACAACCATGTGGGAACTCTTTAAGTGGCACGAGTCACAGGGAAATCTCCGGGGGTACGACATGGAGGCTGATGCTGGAGAGCGGGCGCTGGCATGCGCCGTGCTGAAGCAGTAGGCGTGAGCAAGCAGGAAGACATGGTGAACCTGCGCGACCTGGGCCGATGTCGTTGGGAAATCCCGCAGAGTTTCAAGCCCGGGATGCGTGTTCCGGGCCGCGTGTACGCATCGGCCGAGATGCTACAGCAGATCCTGCACGATCAGGCGCTGGACCAGGTGGCCAACGTGGCCACGCTCCCGGGCATCGTGGGTGCCAGCCTGGCCATGCCGGATATTCACTGGGGATATGGCTTTCCCGTAGGCGGGGTTGCTGCCATGCAGGTGAACGACGGCGTTATCTCACCCGGCGGGATTGGATACGATATCAATTGTGGCGTCAGATTATTGGCGACCACTATGGTTGCCACGGACATCGCATCGCGCCTCGACGAGCTGGCAAACACGCTCTATTCCTCCGTTCCCACCGGGACAGGAAGCGGCAGCCATGTGAAACTGAAGGCGGCTCGAGATCTGAACGATGTCCTGCGTGACGGGGCTCACTGGGCTGTCGAAGCCGGGTACGGCTATACCGACGACCTGGAGCGTATCGAGGAGGGCGGCCGGCTGTATGGCGCCGAACCGGAGACCATCAGTCAGCGTGCCCGAGACCGTGGGCGTCAGCAGGTTGGCTCGCTCGGGTCAGGTAACCACTTCCTGGAAGTACAGGAGGTGGAGCAGATCTATGACGAGCGAACAGCGGAGGCCTTTGGGCTCCGGCTTCGCCAGGTCGTGATCTTCATTCACACGGGGTCGCGGGGTTTCGGCCATCAGGTGTGTTCTGATGCGCTCCACGCCCTTTCAGGAGCTGCCAGCCGCTATGGCATCGACCTTCCTGATCGTCAGCTGGCCTGTGCTCCTGTCCGGAGTGATGAGGGAGCGCACTACCTGGCAGCCATGGCCTGTGCCGCAAACTTCGCCTGGGCCAACCGGCAGTGCATCACGCATTGGGCGCGCCAGGCTCTGGCGCGGGTCTGCAGGGTACCGGCCGAGAGCGTGCGGCTGGTCTACGATGTGTCCCACAACATCGCCAAGTTCGAGCACTATGAGATTGATGGAAAACGGATGGAGGTCTGTGTGCACCGCAAGGGCGCGACGCGGGCCTTTCCTCCCGGTCACCCCGACCTGTCGCCGAGTGTGCGCCCGTGGGGCCAGCCGGTCTTCGTTCCCGGTGATATGGGCCGCTACAGCTATGTGGCGGTAGGTACTGAGGACGCGCTGCGCGAGAGCTTCGGCTCAACCTGTCACGGGGCCGGGCGGCTACGAAGCCGGGGAGCCGCCCGGCGTCTGCTGGAGGGTGTGGATGTCCGGGCTCAGCTGAAAAAGCAGGGTATCATCGTGCGAGCGCAGAATCCCAAGCTGCTGGCCGAGGAAGCCTCGGAGGCATACAAGGATGTGGCGGAAGTGATCGATGTCGTCGAACGGGCCGGCATCTCGCGCAAGGTTGCCCGGATGCGTCCTCTGGCCGTGATCAAAGGTTGATGGACTCTCTGGGAGAGGGAGCGGAGCGCTCCCTGCGCTTAACGGCCGACCATCTCTCAGCAATACGCCGCGGGATGGCTCTTTATCGTCTCCCGGATCCCACGCTGGAGGTGAGCGGTGAGAGCATCGACGACTTGATCCACCGCTCCGGTGATTCCTACATCTGGCGTCGAGTTCCGGGGGCCGCGTATCGTGAGTCAGCTCTCTTGCGCGAGCGCATGGGGGAGGCCGGAGTGGGAACAGATGCGCGGCGGACCACGGGGCTCTGGGCGAGTTCACCTTCCTTCTGCTCGATCTGGAGCCCTCGAGTCAGTAATCTAGTACCCGCCCTAGGCGAAAATTCGGTCGCATACCCGATATCGCAGAACGGTTGAAGTGCAGGATACTGAGCGTAGGGGCGGTCCGTCACGGGGGACGGGGGGGAGGACCCTTGACGATAGGGTCGGTTGCCATCTCTCGATCGATCCTACCATCACCTGATTTCGGATCGCCTCTCCTTTTGTCTCTCAAGGGAGTGCCGCTTCTCCGGAATGGAGGTCGCGTTGCCGTTACTGAGCGCTACCGGCTGAGGTGATGTGAAATGCCTCCGGCGGTAGCAGCCCGTGCACTCCGACCACCCCATTCACCACCTGGGTGACGCGGAGATGGACCGTCAGGCTGGCCAGCACTGCGGCCTCCGGCCGCGTGACGCTGAGCGTTTCCTCCAGATAGTCCAGCATGCCGGAAATGGCCTGCTTGGCCGCGTCATCCAGCGAATCGCCTAATCCGAAGGTGACAATTCCTGCGAGTGTCCTGGCTCGAGGCATGGATAGCCGCATGTCGCGGCGAACCTGAAAAGCAAGCTCGACATGTTCCATGGGACATTCAATAGCGGTACCCGAAATCTCTCCATCGCCCTGAGTGCCGTGACCGTCTCCCACCGAGAACAACGCGCCATCGACCTCGATAGGTAGCCACAGCGTACTCCCGCTCACCAGCTCGCGGCAATCCAGGTTGCCTCCCACCCGGCGCGGCGGAGCGGTGGAATGATCGCCTGCCTCGGCTGGCGCATTGCCCATAACTCCCATAAACGGATGCAGAGGAACGCTGATGCCGCGCCCTTCGGCGTCGGTCGCCATGCCGGTATTGGGATCGAGATGCCAGCCGATTGTCGTCTCCTCGCCGAGATCGGTGTATGGCCGCGCCAGGTGCGTCATGGGACCGGCCCAGGTCCAGCCCCAGCGTCCTGGACGCAGGGTCTTGATCTCGACCTCCAGCACATCGCCGGCCTGTGCTCCACGCACGGAGATCGGACCGGTCAGCGCATGGCCCAGGTCGAGCTCCGCATCCCGCCCCACGTCGGGAGGAGGCTCTCCCTGAATCCTCTGGCTACCTCTCCCCCAGCCGGCATCGATCGTACGGTAGATAACGGTGTCTCCCGGATCGATCTCGATCGGTGGCGGGAGAGATCGATTGAACCGGCCGTGAACCGTGCCGCGCACGGCGTCGAGGTGATGAACCGTCATACAGCGCTCACTGTGGAGCGAACGTAGCAGGGGCTGTCTCTCATGAAAAGTTTCCCACACATTTTTCACGTTCCTGTCATGCTGCGCGCGTAGGCTGAGGATGAGCAACCAGGAGGTGCACTTTATGCGCAAACCAATTATGGGGGCAGCTGTGCTCGCTGCCATTATCTTTCTTACCGGCTACCTTGTGGGACAGGTGCGTACGCTGCCGTCGAGCTTCGCTGCAGCCGCGTCCCAGCCGGATGCCACATGGACCGACGCCAACAGCAACTTCGCGGCAACACGTTTTCATCCGTGGGGAAGCTTCCGAAACGCCGCCGGGACGTCCAAGCACGCTGATGGCACGGTAACGGCCGTGAATGGAGATACGGTGACCGTGAAAGCGGATTCCGACACCGGAAATCCCAATGAATACTCCTCGGTCACAACCATCGTTCTGACCGGTAGCACGCAGTATAACGCGCCCACAAATGGATCGAGTGCCACTGCGGGAAAGAGCTCAGTCAAGACGGGTACGTACATCATGGCCGAGGGCACGGTCAGCTCGGATGGGAAAACACTGACCGCCACCCGTGTCTCCATTCTTCCCGCCGGAGCGGCGGGAGGCCACGGTTGCAATCACGGAACAACCAATAGCGGCAGCGGTCAGGGAACCGCCCAACCGACTGCATAACCACACTGAACGCCCCTAGCGGGATTTCCGCCAGCCACGGTGCGGGTATCGAGTCAACACTCCTCCCGCACCGTGGCCCTCCCTCACTTCCACTTCTGTCAAGCGCCGCATGCCCAGCATGTGGCGCTTGCATCTTCCGCTTGTGGAAGACGTGTGGACGGTGCGCCCTTTCTCACGCGATCACTCGGCGAGGTTTTCTACCGGACTTCCACTGGCGCAGAGAGGACATTCCATGGGCGTCCACAGGTGGTTGGGCAGGGTGGCGATGCTGATCAGCGGTATATTCTTCTCTGCCGCGTAGCGTGCCGCTGCCTCGCCCAGGACGAGAAGCGTGCCGATGGCGACCGGTTCCGCGCCGCATGTCTGCAGATCGGCAAGTGTTCCACGTACGGCCGAGCCGGCGTTGACCACGTCGTTGACGATGGCGAGCCGTTTGCCCTGTACCCTGGCACGCTGAGCGTCTGGAATCCGGTACTCGACCGGAAAAAGGTGGTCGCTCTCTCGCTCGAAGCGCTCCGTATAGTAAAACTCGACATCCAGCTCAGAGGCCACCATGAGAGCGACAAACGCCCCTTCGACCAACGGCCCGCATACTGCATCGACGGAGAAGCCGGAAAGC
>DASVZE010000092.1:0-2982 GCA_036391775.1 Chloroflexota bacterium
CGATCTACTTCGTAACAGGTAACCGCTCTGATTACGGTGCCGCCGCCCGCCAGTCGTACACCTCTGGATGCCAGGGCGCCGACAAAGGTGCTGGGCTCGACCTTGAGGTCTGCAATGTTGAAGTAGACAATGTTGCTCTCAACTCGATCCGGATCTATGTCAATGCCGTGGATGCTGGAAAGCCCCTCAGCGAGAACGCGAGCATTGGCATGATCTTCAGCCAGTCTTTCGATTCCCTCGTCCAGAGCTACCAGGCCGGCCGCTGCCAGCACTCCTGCCTGACGCATACCGCCGCCGAGCAGCTTACGCCAGGCCCGGGCACGCTCCACATAGGGACGTGAGCCACACAGCACCGATCCGACTGGAGCGCCCAAGCCCTTGGAGAGGCAAATAGTCACTGAATCAACCAAGCTTACAAACGTCGCGGCCGGGATGTTCAGCGCCACTACAGCGTTAAACAGCCGAGCTCCATCCATGTGGACAGGAACGCCCGCTTCGTGCGCCATATTTGCTACGGTCGTAATCGCTTCCGGCGAGATGACGGACCCGAAACACCGATTGTGTGTATTTTCGACGGCCACGCAACCTGTACGGGCGTAGGCGATCTCACCGCGACGAATGACGCGCCCGACGTCCTCGGGCTCTAGGCGACCGTCCAGCGTATTTGCTACAACTCGAAGCTGCAGGCCTCCCACAACTGACGCGCTTCCGCACTCGTACCACACGATATGCGACTGGTCTCCCAGGATCACTTCATCGCCGGGCCGAGTATGCGAGAGCAGGCCGACTAGATTCCCCTGTGTACCACTACTGACAAAGAGCCCTGCTTCCTTGCCTGTAAGTTGTGCCGCCCGCTCTTCAAGCCGAATGATCGTGGGGTCCTCGCCCCACACATCATCGCCGACCTCGGCGCGGTACATAGCCCGCCGCATCGATTCCGTCGGCCGAGTGAATGTATCGCTCCTCAGCTCGACCGACGTTATGGTCATAGCTGAACGAAGCTAACGGACTTGAGTCGTCCGTTGATATCGAGCAGCGCGACTGTGCCCGGCGCCCCAGAATGGTCGAGATCGGTCGCACTGCCCGGGTTAATGAACGGGATTCCATACAGGACGTCAAAAAACGGGTGATGTGTCTGACCGAATATGACGCAGTCAACGTGCTCGCCGAAGATATCTTCCGGCTTTCTACTGTGATGCTCGAACTGTTTCAATGAACCGATATCGTGCGCGATACCTACCTTATACCCGTGGATATCCTCAACGCGCACTTCCGGCAGAGCCGCCAGATCAAGATCGAAGTTGTTACCGCGAACCGCGAGGACAGTCCTGCCTCCCCCGGCTAGACTCTCGAGCACTTTTTCACACTTCAGGTCACCGGCGTGAATCACGACATCAGTGTCGCCGAGGATTTCGAGAACGTGCTCTGGAACGGCATCCGAGCCTTTCCAATGGGTATCGGCAAGGACTGCGATTCGCATTCGGAGGTCCTCCTTCTAAACCACAGGGCTCCAATTCGAGGGCCGATTATATCACCGGACGGCCGCCGCGCTGGACCTGTGCCACAATAGCGGCAATGGAAATCACGCTCATCCCGCGGACTGGTCTGCGGCTGAAAACTCCGGTGCTCGCGGCGTCCGGGACTTTCGGCTACGGAGTGGAATATGCCAGGCGCAATGACATCGCGGGCATCGGTGCGATTGTATCCAAAGGTACGACGCGGTTTCCCAGACGCGGCAATGAACCATTACGTCTGATGGAGACGCCGGCTGGAATGCTCAATTCGATTGGTTTGCAGAACCTTGGTGTGGAGGAGGTCATTCAGACGCTTGCCCCTCAATGGAGCCAGTGGGGAGTGCCGGTCTTTGTCAACGTCAGCGGCACAAGTATCGACGAGTACGTCGCTGTCGTCTCGCGGATCGACGGGACTCCCGGTATAGCCGGCATAGAGCTCAATATATCGTGCCCAAACGTCAAGGACGGTGGCATTCTTTTCGGATCAGACCCGAAGTCTGCATCTCTCGTGACGGCAGCGGTACGGAAGACAACCGGTCTTCCTCTTATGGTTAAGCTATCCCCCAATGTCGCCGCCATTCGTCCGATTGCATCGGCCGTTCAAAGTGCCGGAGCCGACGCCATCAGCCTGATCAATACGGTGTACGGCATGAGCATTGATACCAGCCGGCGCGCTCCCATGCTACAGCCGGTATCTGGCGGACTCTCAGGGCCTGCCATCAAGCCGCTCGCGCTGTATATGGTGTATGAGGTAGCGAAGGAAGTGAGCGTTCCCATTGTCGGGATTGGGGGTATCCTGTCCCCGCAGGATGCACTCGAATTCTTGATGGCCGGAGCGAGCGCAGTTGCCATGGCGACGGCTCTCCTGGTCGACCCGGGAGCGTGTCACGCCGTAACTATGGGCATCGAGACCTGGTGTCGCAAGAACGACGTGCGCTCGTTGGACGAGGTGATCGGCGCGGCAAACCCCGCATTTCGGCCGTCGAAGAAAGAAACCGGCAGCACAAGCGCTGCCGGTCTGGGATAAGTTCTGGTGGAGATGGGGGCGACTCGAACGCCCCGTCCAAAAGGCTAGCCACAACCACGTCTACAAGCGTAGTCGGTACTTTGATCTTACCGCTGGACCCTCTACCGACAAAGTTTTCGGCGGCCAGCTCATTAATCTTAGGCGGGCCCTATGAGCGCTCGGACCTGCCGCACTGCCGACTTTATGTCACCGTCACCAACCCGTCGGCGATGGGTCGGGTGGGCGTCGAAGCCTAATTAGGCTGCGAGGGCGTAACTTGGTTTGGCAGTTATGCCGTTGCCGGTTGTTTTACGAGACATCCTTACCGGCACCTCGGCTTGCAGTGACTGCTCCGAACCTCCTGTCGAAACCTGGCATCCCCATACGTCAAAAGTGTAGCAATTCCGTCAAAAATCGTCAACGAGTGAAATGGAAGGATGGGTGGGCCGCAAGTACTGCCCC
>DASVZE010000093.1:0-4054 GCA_036391775.1 Chloroflexota bacterium
ACCAGGGGCTGTTGGGCGCCCAGAGCACGATCCGCTCACCCTTCCCGACTCCCTGGTCCTGCAGCCAGCGGGTCACACGGTACGCCTGCTCCCGTAGATCCGCGTAGGTCCAGATCTCCGTCTTGAGACTCGGTTTGTACAAAAGCGCCGGCCGGGAGGAGTAGCTGGTCGCAATCCACTCGAGAAAACCGCTGAGCGTGTCATCATCCGGATGGGGCTCGGGCATATGAATCATGGCATCCACCTGATTCCTTTCCGCCATACCCCTCGATCACCACGGCGCCACTAATCAAGGATCGGAGGGAGATACAGCGCTTCAGATGCGGTTCGCGTCGTCGAAGACCTTTCAGCTCGTACCGAGAGATGTCTCCAGGCTAAGGTTAACCCTGCCGAGACTCCATGGACATCGGGTGCGCACCCGATATTTGTTCTAGTCATGGAGCATTTGTAGCGTCCCAGGTGGGAACTTCAGGCTACGACACCCCGAAAATCGGATTCGGGACCGATAGTGAAGCGGTCTCCATGGCGCCTGGGAGCAATGCCGCAATGGGCCGGCTTGTTCCTTTGTTGCCCTTGTGTCCTTAGCGGTTCGGCGTTTGGTTCGCTCTTGGCGGCCATGCCGGCCAAGCTCGGCTCCTCCGATCTCCTGCTGAGTCGATAGAAGTCCCAAGCGATGGCAGCGAACCAAACCAGGATGAGCATCCGTGGTCACGGTTCCAACTCCTTCGCGGCACGACTGCCTGGAGGGCACAATCGAAAGAATAGAAAAGGCGCGACACGGGATCGCGCTTCACTGGGGAAGGACTTGCGTCTCGTTTGCGTGCTGAGCTGAAGCCTTTCTTATTCAATCGTCAACGGGAATAGCTAAGAACCTCCGGCTCGTCTTCGACCACCACGACTGTGTCTTCGGTCATCATCCGTTACCTGACGCGAGAGCTCTGGAGTACAACGACGAAGTCTCGTCCTGCGATTGATTTAGCTGATCGAGACGGTCCATGGCGCACCTGACCACTGTGTCAAGCTGGCTCTGGATCTCCGACTCAAGGGCATCATATTCATGCTCGCGAACCCAGTCGAGCGAACTCTCAAGATAGCGCAGGTCAGAGTGCGCTCGTCGCGCGCGACGCACGCCGGGGGAAAACGCGCTCTCAACTGTTACAGTTCGCTCCAGATCTATGGAAAGCGCCCGGAGCAAGCTCTCAATTTCCTGAAGCGCGCGCCAGTCACAGTCAGCGGCATCCAGCATTCCCGCTGCCTTCGCCCAAACTCCCCACATGTCCACGCCCGTCACCATACGTGCCTCCGTCCACAGCTTGACCTTGAAGACCACGTTTACGGGCGACGCGCCTTGTTCGCCGTGTGGCAAGCGCTTCTGAACGACCGTCAACTACCGTGCAGCGTACATGGCCAGGCAAGCCGAGTTATGAAGTTTTCTTCATCTCGGAGGAGAGGGTCAGGTCGTTGTGGGAGTAGTTCCCTGGGCGCTTTCCGTGGGAACAAAGAGATAGCCGCGGCCGGGTATGGTGGAGATGCAACGCGGCGCCGCCAGTTGTTCTGCAGCGTGGCGCGCAGATTGCGAATGTGCCGGCCCATCACGTCACTGTCGGCCAGGTAGTCCACGCCCCACAACGTATCGAGGATCACATAGAGTGTCTGCAGGTGCCCGGTTCAACCTTTGCGGGCGACAGTGATAATCTCCGGGCTCGCGTGGGTGAACGGCTTCCTGTCCCAGTACCCGAACTGCGCCTCGATGGTTAGACCGGCATTAGACAGAAAGGCTGAGAGAGTTTCCACATCAAGGAAACGGAGCATGGCCGGACTCACCTCGGGATGGTCCCACCCCGGGCTGGTGTATGTTGCGGTGAAACGGACGATGTCTCCCTGAATCGGCGTCTCTACCACGGTTTCGCGCCGCACGACGGCTCCCGTGTCGTCGATCACCTCGCCCGCGTAGCGCTCCGGCCAGCTCTCCCAGGCTCGTACCAGTGGATTGCGCGTCTCGAAGACAAACAGCCCGTCGTCCACCAATGCCGACCGGATGGCGCCAAGAGCGATTTGGATCTCGTCATCCGTGATGAGCTGCTGGAAAGCGTGGCCGGTCATGACGACGAGGTCGAACTCCCTATCCCAACGGACGGACGAGAGGTCTCCAAGAACCCATTCGATGTCCGTTCGCCGGCGAGCCTGGTTCAACATACCTTTTGCCGGGTCGAGCCCGCACAGCCGTCCCGCATGACCGGACTCTCGCGCCCAATGCAAGAGCGCGCCCGTTCCGCAGGCGACGTCGAGCACGGAGCCGGCGGCCATGATAAACGGCAGGTAGAAGGCAAAATCGTCTCTTTCCTCTTCAGGCGAGAACAGGTCATACAGGGCGGCGAGCCGGTCTTCGGAGAACTGGCGCTCAATCATGCCATCAACCTGCTCGGCCCGCAGTGCCAAGTCAACGAAAACTCTGGCGTCATAGTCCGTCCATGGCCGGCGGTGGCAGGATCTCACTTCGGGCAGCAGCCAGCACGATGGCAAGGGGCAACCCATCCAGTCGATGGCAGATCTCGACCACTGCTCGCGCATTGTCTTCGGTCAGGGCAAAGTCCGCTCGGGCCGCCTGAGCTCGTTCGGTGAAGAGAGCCACCGCCTCGTACTCACAGAGACGGCTGAAATTTGGGAGCCGGCCGGGATCGGGGACTGAAAGGGGCGGGACGGCATACTCGTGTTCCCCACTCAAACGCAAAGGGACGCGGCTGGTAACCAGGACAGAGAGCCTGGGGCACGCGCCGAGTAGCTTGCCCACCAGGGGAGCGGCTTCGAGCAGGTGCTCGAGATTGTCCAATACCAGGAGGACGTGCTTGCTTTGCAAATACCGCGTCAGGGCATCGAAGTGCGACACGCCCTCTCGCTCCTGAACGCCCACCGTCTCGGCGATTGCCGAAGGGACAAGAGTGTGGACGGTGAGCGGAGCCAGAGAGGCGAAGAAGACTCCATCTGTGAACTGATTCAAGAGGCGAGCCGCCACCTCCAATGCCAATCGGGTCTTGCCGGTTCCACCGCTTCCAGTCAGGGTCACCAGGCGCACCGCAGGCAGATCGAGTAGATCGACCACCTCCCCGATTTCCCGCTCGCGCCCGATAAAGGGTGTGGAATCGTTCGGCACGTTGTTGCGGGTACTGGAATGAACGGCAGAACCGTTTTCATTCCGTTCTCGAAGGCGTCGAGACGCGACATGGAAGGTCTCTCGCTCTTGGTCTGTGAGTGCCAGCGCATTTGCGAGAAGGTGCACCGTCTCGGTGCGAGGCAGGTGTCTGGCGCCGAGCTCGATGGCGCGAATAGCACGCTCGCTCAGCCCAGCCCGCTCAGCCAGTTCTTCCTGGGTGAGGCCCTGCGACCGCCGATAGCTCCGGACCAAGCCGCCAAAGGAAGCAGCTTCCGGCACAGTCATCATTCCGCTCGCTTCTTCTGTTCGCTGCCGCTCCTGCGTCTAATCCGCTTGACGCGATGATAACAGGTGATCCCACATGCATCAATCGCTTACTTCACTATTCCGCCGTCGCGTCACTCGAAGGACCAATGATGCCGGACTTTTGCCAATTTTGCCGCTTCTGCTGCCGGTTTTTCCTGGGCAAAGACGTCGGTCAGCGACATACTGGACGTCACCGATTCGGAGCGAAAGGACCCTCAGGTGACACTATACGACCGGTCGTCAAAGCCATTCCCTTCCACCAGTATCTCCCTGGTGCTCTCACTTCTGCTCGTCGCTCTGTCGACAAGCAGAGTGAACGCTGCTCAGAATCGCAGTCCCAGTGCGACGGCGGTCTGGGGTCAATCGAACTATGTATCGGTCGACCGGCAGTGCAATCATGCCAACGCCATGACTCTCTGCGGTCCCGCACAGGTGGTGCCGGACGGTCACGGAAATCTCTGGGTAACAGATGTCGTTCACAATCGCGTCCTCATGTTCCCTCCCGGCAGTGCCATTGCCTCGAAGGTTTTCGGCCAGTACGGCTCTATGGCCGGCCGGGGCTGCGATCAGTCTCCACCACAGGGATCACCGTATTCA
>DASVZE010000094.1:0-4032 GCA_036391775.1 Chloroflexota bacterium
AGCTTGGGCAGGATCGTGCAGGAAGCCTCTGGACGGCCTGGGGACGGCTGGTCGTGCGGGCTCGCTGGCCCGCGGCAATAAGCGGGGTCGTCGTTCTCCTTGTCCTGGTCTATGCCGCAACGACCATTGTGTTGGGCGAAACCAAGGCCGACGCGCTGTCCAAGACGGGCGACGCCCACGCCGGGTTGGTCGCGCTCGAACGCAGTGGCATCGGGCCGGGCGTGCTCGCGCCCTTCGAGATTCTGGCCAATCAAGGGAACACAGCTCAGATTCAGCGCAGTCTCGTGGGAGTCAACGGCGTGCTTGGGACCACAGCTCCACGCGGGCCCAGCTGGCAGCGGAACGGCACCGCCATCGTCGACGTTTTCCCAACGGTCGATAGCTACTCCTCGGCCGGCACCGATGTAGTCCATCGGGTGCGAGACGTCGTCCATGCTCTCGCTGGTGGCGCCAAAGTGGGCGGCTCCGCGCCGGGCAATGTCGACTTCATCAGCGCGGTGTATGGGAACTTCCCTCTAATGGTTGCTCTCATCGCCCTCATCACCTACGTCCTCCTCGCCCGGGCATTCCGTTCCCTCATCCTTCCGCTCAAGGCGGTTGCCCTGAACATCCTGTCGGTAGGCGCCGCCTTCGGGGTCATGGTCCTGATCTGGCAGAACGGTTACGGCTCCAAAGCAATCTGGGGCATCACGTCCACCGGTGCCATTACCTCCTGGGTTCCGATCATGGTCTTTGCCTTCCTCTTCGGTCTCTCCATGGACTACGAGGTCTTCATCCTCTCTCGCATGCGCGAGGAGTACGACGCCTCGCATGACACCCGCGACGCAGTGATCAAAGGCATTGGCCGGACCGGCCGGCTGGTGACGAGTGGTGCCTTGATCCTGTTCTTTTCCTTCATCGCGCTCGCCTCGGGACCAGAGACCGATATCAAGGTGATCGGGACGGGACTGGCGGCGGGTATCCTGCTGGACGCCACGGTGGTGCGGATGCTGCTGGTGCCGGCCCTGGTCTCGCTCTTCGGCCGCTACAACTGGTGGCTGCCCCACCTCCCTGCCCGCCTCTTGCGGGTCGAGCCCTCTCGTTTGGCCACCAATGTGTCGGCGGAGGAGGCAGCCTGAGAGCTAGCCAGGTAAGTGCGCGTCCGCCACCATAGATCGGCTGGCGCGCACTTACCTTTTCGCATGTAGCGGAAGCGATGAGCTGCTGCATGGCAAACACACAGCGAGCGTGGGCCATGTCACGGCTCATCGCTTCCAGGTTATTTCAAGTTGCACTAAAATGACTGTGATGGACGCATTGCAGGTCGTGGCGGAGCCCCACCGGCGGGAGATCTTACGCCTCGTCTGGGACGAAGAGCTTGCCGCCGGGGATATCGCCGAGCGTTTCGACATCAGTTTCGGCGCCGTCTCTCAACACCTGAGCGTGCTTCGCGACGCCGGGTTCGTACGGGTTCGCCGGGAAGGGAAGCGGCGCTTTTACCAGGCGGACATGGACGGTCTGGGAAGCCTGAAGCAGTTACTCGAGGGCATGTGGTCCAGCCAGATCGAGCGTCTCGCTCTTCTGGCGGAGCGGGCCGAGCTGGCACAGCATTCGTCCGAGATGCCCCAATCATGAGCCGGCTCGAGGATATCGTTCTGGTGGAGCGACACATCAATGCCTCGCCGGCAACCGTTTTCTCTTTCTTCAGTAACAGCGAGCGGTGGCTTCTCTGGCAGGGTGTCGAGGCGACGATTGAGCTGAGGCCAGGCGGCCTGTTCCGGGTAAACGTCAGCGGCGACGGATTCGCAGCCGGCCGAATTCTGGAAGTCATCCCAAACAGGCGACTGGTGTTCACCTGGGGTTGGGAAATGTCGGACCATGGGGTTCCGCCAGGCTCGTCGACGGTACGGATCGAGCTCCTGCCCGACGGCTCCGGTACTCTCCTCCGCCTGACTCACACCGGTCTCCCACCGGAATCCGTGGACCTACACCAACAGGGCTGGGACTTGTACACCGGCCGTCTACAGGCCGTTGCAAGTGAAGGCGCGGAATAGCCAGTGGCCTGAGCGGTCCCGGTCCGTAGCACTACGGCTGTGACGCTCTCGCGAGAGTCCCGGCGGGGCCAGCACGCGCTCACCGCAACGTTGCATTCACCAGTGCACGTCGCCGGCACTGGGACGCGTTGTTACGGCGCGATACGACACAACTATTGATGTTGTTGTTGAACGAGCATAACCTGGGGCATAGGTATCGCCGAGGAGGAGGGCGACATGCCAACGGCGTCGGCAAACAGGACTCGGCATACCCCATCACGGGTACACCGCGTTAAAGATTGGATCGTCTGGGAGTTCGGGCGGCGCATCGAGGTCACCCTGGCGATTCGCCTTATCACCATCGAGCGCTTTTTTAAGGCAACGGTTCTCATCGCTGGAGGGCTTGTACTCCTGATCTTCGGACATCGAACGAATATTCATCAGTGGGCGGAAGCTCTACAGGATCAGCTCAATCTTTCCCCGGGCCGCGGATGGTGGCGCCAGCTATACCAGGCAGCGATCGCTCGATTGACGCACCTGTCTTCCCGTGCCGAAGTAGCGATCGCAATCGGCGCCATCCTGTACGGTTTGCTAGAAGCATTCGAGGGTTTTGGCCTGCTCTTACGTCGGCGGTGGGCGGAATACCTGGTCTTGCTGGCAACGGCGGCTTTCCTGCCGATTGAGATCGAAGAAATGATACGCAAACCAACCGTGTTCAAGGCTGGGGCTCTTCTGGTCAATCTAGTGATCATCGGGTACCTGATCTGGCGCAAGCGGCTGTTCCTGGAGAGGCCCAGCCATGTACGGGCAGATGAAACCGAGCCGGTCCCTCCGGATCTGACTCGCCGCACCGGCTAAAGACACCAAGTACACAGGCTACTATCTATGCCGTTTCTGCAGCAGGGTGCAGTTCATCCTACCGTTCCATGTCCCTCAAGCGGAGACGCCGGGTTGTACTGCCGGCTCAATGCCCAGGGCGGCGTATGACTGCCGCATCTCCCGCAGGAGTGCCCGTCGCTCGCTCTCCTCGGCAAATCCTGCCTCGACGGCGGTAAGCGACATGGCAGCGAGCTCTTCCACCGATACTCCCAGTTTTTCCTGAACCAGCGCCATCTCGTTGGTCTCGGTGGTCTGCGAGACGGTGCGGTTGTCGGTATTAACCGTGACCTGGACACCCTCGCGATAGAGATGCAAGAGAGGGTGCCGGTGCATATCGGCCACTGATTGGCTCTGGGCATTGCTGGTGGGGCACATCTCGAGGGTGATGCGGCGGCGGCGCAGCTCAGGGAGCAGTGACGGATCCTCGCCGGAGTGTGTTCCGTGACCAATACGGCTGGCGCCGATGATCTCCACTGCGTCGCGCACGCTCTTGGCGCCGGCTGCCTCGCCGGCGTGAATCGTCATCTCGTAACCGGCATTTCTGGCCCATAGCAGCGGCTCGCGGTGAAGCAGCACGGGATAGCCCGCTTCGTCTCCGGCCAGATCAAACCCCACCACGCCTTTCCCCAGGTAAGGCACTCCGGCTCGGGCTGTCGCCAGCGTACTCTCCGGGGGCATCTGACGTATGCCGCAGAGGATGACACCGCCGGTCAGTCCGAACTCCCGGCTGCCCGCCTCCCAGCCGTGCAGGACCGCGCGGATAATCTCGTCCAGGGAGAGTCCGCGGTTCCGATGCAGCACCGGCGCGTAACGAATCTCGAGATAGCGAACATTCTCTGTCGCCACGTCCTGGCACAGCTCATAGGTGACGCGCTCCAGAGCCGAAGCGTTCTGCAGCACACGTATGGCCAGATCGAAGTAAGAGAGAAGATCCATGAGATCCCGGCAGCGAGGCGGCGCCACACAGATTTCCGCCAGACGGTCCGACGGCACAGGGACTGAGATCTCTTCCTGCCGGACGAGATCCGCGATGGTCTCGATCCGCAGGGCCCCGTCGAGGTGACAGTGAAGATCTGCCTTGGGCATCGCGGTCAGGCGATCGGCAACTGTCTTTTGCCGCCCCAGCTCGGCCGTCACGACG
>DASVZE010000095.1:0-2954 GCA_036391775.1 Chloroflexota bacterium
GAGGTCTTGTCCAATGGAAAAGCTCCTGCCAATGTCGAGATCGCAAGACCTGGCAAGTCTGCAAGACGCATAAAGTGATGACGGATGCGGGCCTGGCAGCACGCGTTCCACGGATGTGAGCAATTGTGCACATTCGGGCCCGGTCCCGGCTGCTACAAACTGCATCTATAGGATGATCGTGTCGGCGAAATCATTGGTTCCTACGGGCAACAGCGATGTGGGCCCGAGCATTCATCTTGTGAATCCCAGCGATGTCTCCTTTGGAACGGCGGTTATCACGCCCCGCTGGCTCTACGTGCTGGCGGGGGCGACGCCAGAGCAGTACGGCGATCCCCACATCGTGGATGAGACCTTGGCCCAGATCGACGGCGCGAGCATTCGACCCGGCGATATCGTAGGGATCGGCATCCACACGGCCAACGCCTTGCGTGGTTATGCCGTGGGAAAAATGGCACGGGAGCGTGGGGCCTTTGTCATCTTCGGCGGGATCCACGCCACCTTGTTTCCGGAAGAAGCCAGAGAATTGGGCGCCGCCCACGCCGTGGTCCTGGGGGATGGCGACCGGGTTTGGCCGGTCGTCCTGGCGGACTGCGTCCAAGCCGCTCCAAAGCCGACCTATGCGGGTGGCCGGATCGAGGCGAGCGCTTTCTCGTCTGCCCGCTGGGACCTGCTGCCCCGCGACAAGTACATGTGGGCCTCGGTGCAAACCGTGCGAGGCTGCCCCAAGCACTGCTCCTTCTGTTCGGTGTGGCGTACGGATGGACAACGTCCGCGGCAGCGCACCTCCGACGCGGTCATGCGCGAGATCATTCAGCTCCGCCGATTGGGATTTCGCTTCATTGCCCTTGCCGACGACAACTTCTATCCGGTGACCCTTAGCGATCTTCGACTGGCGGCAGAACAGGGCAACGTCGCCCGCCTGCACCAACTCGAGGCACTTCGTGCTGAGCGCTTCGAACTCATGGAGCGGCTCTCCCAGCTTCCTTCGGATATGTGCTTTTTTACCCAGATCACGATGGAGGCGGCAGAAGATCACGATTTCCTAGATGCAATGAAGGCAGCTCGGATCAAAGGCGCATTGGTCGGTGTGGAGTCGGTGACGCCCGAGGGCCTCAAGGATGTTTACAAAGACTTTAACCTGGCAGGCGAGGACCTGGTGCAACGCCTTCAGACCTTCCGCCGGCACGGCGTCTACGTGCTTGGGTCCTTTATTTTTGGCCTGCCGAGCGACCGTCCCACAACATTCATCGCAACCGCCGACGTGGCCGACCGGGCCGGCGTCGCTTTTGCGCAATTTGTGATGCTCACACCTTTTCCCGGCACAGTCGACTTCAACAAGTGGGAAAAGAGCCTCGGCGATTCGCCCGAGACCATCGCCGGCGTGCCTATCACTCGCCGTTGGCTGATCCCCACCGCTCTTCGCCCTAAGCTCTACTGGCAGCATCCCGTGATGTCGGGCGAAGAGATCCGCCGCCAGACCCAGAATGTGTGGGACCGGTTTTACGGATGGCGGGCCATCTGGAGACGCTCGCGGTTCATCAAGTCGAAACGCGGACGCGTGGCGTTCCTGCTCATATCCAGAATCTACCGCCACATGTACGCGGATACCGGGATCGCTACCGATAGCGCCCGGAAATCCTCTTCGACGCGCTGGGCACGCTGGCTGGCCAGGCCCTGCCGGCGACTTTTCGCAGGACGACCCATGCCGGATCTCCCCTGGCCCTCGGACGGGGACCTGAGCTGTCAGCAGGCGATGGCCGACTGAACGAGTCGCCTGTTCCAGCGTCGCACTCATAAGCACTCCGTGCCGTGCGGGCATTTCCAACATTCAAGCCGAGACCGAAAGGCTTTATTTTGCGGTGTGTTCCATTGTGACCAGCCTCGAACCGCAATCAGCCGTTAGAGTCAGAAAGGAATGGGCCGCGAAGGGAGCCTGCGTCAGCCTTTGACCGACCTACCTGACAAGACGCTGGCAGAGCTGGAAGCATTGGCAGAGGAGCAGCGGGCAGCCCTCGCGCGCGACCCTCAGCATCCCACGGCCAAACTCGGGGACATTCTGTGGGAGATTCAAAAGCGCCAGTGGCGCAGCGAGGTGTGGTCGTACCCCCGTAAGCCCGCCTAAGAGACGCACCTGATGTTTCCTGAGTTGACTTCGCGGAGATCAATACCGAGCGGTCACTCAAACCAAGTCACGCAAGCACCCAGAGAGAGGACCTATGAATACTCGGTTCATGCGATTCACGTTTCTTGTCGTAGTGCTGAGTGCGATGTCTATCGCACAGGCAAAGGACAGATCAAGGGTCAAAGGCAGCGACGATACTAAGCAGGCGATTACCCAGATGGAAAATGAGCTAAAAGACGCTGCCATCCAGGGCAATTCCTCCGTCAGCCAGAAATACCTGAGCAGAAACTACGTTCGTGTCTACCCGGACGGGAGCATGGCGGACCGCGACCAGACGATTGCCGATATCCAGAGCAAGACCAAGTACAGCTCCATCTCCGTTTCCGGTGAGCAAGTGACCGTGGTCGGCAACACAGCCGTTTCGGTGTTCCAGGCTACGGTAAAGGGGACGCGCGACGGACAGCCTATTGACGGAGACTATCGTGGTCTCCGCACCTGGACCAAGGAAGGCGGCCAGTGGAAGGTGAGCGCCTTCAGCACGACCCGGATCGTGAATAAGTAGCTGCAAACAGCCCATATCTGCGCCACCTCTGGCGCAGATGTGAGGCATGTGACACGAGGACGAAAGCCGTCGAAATGGAACAATGGGAATGCATCTGCAGAAGACCGGAACACAAGCATCTCAATGATCGCTGTCCGAAGCTAGCGATCCATGACGGCTACTGCCAGGAGTGTCACGACAAGATTGCGAGAGATACGGAGGTTAGTAATGCCAACGCGCCGGGAAGTGACTGAGAACTCGTGTGGGTTGACGTTATCGGATGTCGTATTG
>DASVZE010000096.1:0-6223 GCA_036391775.1 Chloroflexota bacterium
CATAAACACTCGCTCCCTTCTTCTCTCGGAAAGCGCCCCTCTACTGCAATAGAGTGGCGCTTTTCCTCTGCCCATTGGCCTCAAGTTAAGGAGTGTTTCCCCAACAACATCGGTCTCCCGTAGGCCAAAACCGCGGCCGCAGCCGCAGTGTCCTGCCGCTCCGTATATAGAGGCAGGAATCGGGCATGAGCAGGCTGCGGCCCACTGTCGGCGCGGTGCCGACCTACCGCCCAAATCTCCTTTAGCGTGATGCGTATGGGGATCGCATTTCTTTTGCCGAAGTGGCCCGAGATTCTGTTACTTGACAGGGGGATACCACGCGCTCTTTCTCATAGTGCATACTAAGCAGGTGCGATGAACATAACGTCACCTTCTTCTAACCAGACTCAAACCGATAAAGAGATTCAGCGCGCCGAACAGGCGGCAGCTCTCCGTTTTCTGGACAGCCTTCAGACCACTTTGGTGGCCTGCCGTGACGAAGCGGCGGTGTGTGCCACGGCGGCGCAGCGCATTGCAGCCGAGTTCGATTCGATCGTTTTCCTCGCTTCCTTCGATCCTATTGCCGGCCGCTTTGAGGACGCGTGTGGAACCGGAGCGCCGGTCCAGACCCACGAAGATCAGATGCGTGAAGCCGTCATGCTGCGGCGGACGATCAGTATCGACAACAAAGTCTTTGCGCCAGTCGTCTTTCCTGACGGTTTATATGGTGAGAAGCAGGGAGATAGCCCAAAAGAGGAGCGGCACGTCTGGGGAGTGCTGGTACTGGAGCGTCGCGCACCCTCGGCTCCCACCTTCGGCAAGGTTGACCGGCAGACGATTAGAGCCGCCGCGGCCCGAATCGCGGCCGAGCTCGAGCGTCGCGACGGCCAGCTACTCGACCGCGTGCTGGATACGCTGCTCCGTAAAGCCAAACCGATCGACGTGTACACGCACGCGCTGCGCGAAATCAGGCGATTTGTGCCGTACGATTTCGGCGCATCGATTGTCACGATGCAGCGGGGAATTGCGCAGATAACCGTTCGAGCAGAGAAGGTCGTGGGGCGTCGCGGCGATCGCGAGACTCTTCATGACGGTCCACGGCGCGGACGTGTCGTGCTGCTGACAGCGGAGGAGTCCGAGTGGCTCAGCGGGCAGGAGCGACCGTTCGTGCTGCTCAAAGAGAACGACACCTTCAGATTGGTTCGGGCGGAGGCCGGTACGGTCAACGCCGGCGACCTCTGGCGCGTGCTGGGAGTGGATGACGGATCGTCCGAGGCAGCCGTCCTCTGCTGTCCGCTGGTATTCGGCGGGCAGATGCTGGGTCTACTGCGTATGGTGGCGACACGAGCAAGCGCTTTTCATCCGGTGGAACAATACGGCCACCTTCTGGAGCGTTTTTCACGGCTTCTGTCCGTGACTCTGTACCGCAGCGAGCTTTATCACCAGAGTGACCGGCAGCTACAGGCGATCAAAGAAATAGGTCGGGCAATGACCGAGCCGATTTCGGTCGAGGAGATCTGCGAGCGAGTACTTCAGCTCGCCCTCCGTGTGCTGCGAGTCGAGGTAGGCGTGGTGGGTCTGGTCAATGTCGAGGGCGAGGTTGAGCTGGTGGCGCATCGAGGCTGCACCCTGCCTCAAACGCCTGAGCTCGAAATTGATGAAGGCATCGCCGGCACGGTGCTGCGCAGCGGACGGTCGCGTGCCGTGCCCGATGTATCGCAGGACCCCGACTATGTCGTGTTCAATGCGCGAGTTCGGTCAGAACTTATCGCGCCCATCGCGTACGACCGAGAGGTCATCGGTTTCCTGGCAGTCGAGTCGTTCGAGATCGGCCGCTTCCGCGAGGAGGATGAAGAGGTCATAACCTTTGTCGAAGCGGTCGCCAATCAGGCAGCGATTGCCATCAAGACGGCTCAGCTCCGCAAAGAAGCCATGCGCCGGCTTGGGCCGAGTGTCTCGATCGACCCCACCCTTTCATCGGCCGGATTCCAGGATCTCTTGATCGTCGAGCTCCGTAACAAGATCGAGCAGCTTGGTGCGGCGAATGAGAGATTGGCGTCGGCAAATCAGGCCAAGAGCGAGTTTCTGGCCCGTATGAGTCACGATCTTCGTGGACCGCTCAACGTCATCGTGGGTCTGGCGAATCTGCTCACCGATCCGAAAGTGGGTCCAGGCCTGACAGTTGAAAAACAGGCGGAAAGCTTGCGGGTCATTCAGTCGAGCGGCGAGGTTCTTAGCTCGCTGATCGGCGACATTCTCGACCTATCGGCTCTCGAGGCGGGCAAAGTCGAGCTTATCCGAACCACGGTCGACGCCGCGGCTGCCTTCAGCTACTTGCAGTCCATGGCCGCGACATTGGCCGCGGAACAGCGTCGCGAGCTTTCCTTTTCCTTTTCTCTGGATCCGGCGATCACCGCCATCTGGGTCGACGAGCAGAAATTCATGCGGATCATGATGAACCTACTCTCCAATGCCATCAAGTTCACGCCATCGGGTGGCGCAGTTCAAATCAGCGCCATTCCAGACGGTGCGTCCGACAGCCTGCATCTCGTCGTATCGGATAGTGGCGTTGGAATTGAGGCCGAGCACCTGGACGATATCTTCGCTCCTTTTCGGCGCATCGACAGCACACACGGCGGGCCGAAGGGTACCGGCCTCGGACTGGCTGTGGTGCGCCAGCTCGCCGATTTGCATGATGGACGCGTCTGGGTCGAATCCAGGCTCGGAGCGGGATCCGACTTTCACGTCCACTTACCGGGCGCGTTGCTCCACCCCGAGGAAGTACTGTCCGTGAAGGTAGAACCTCCGAAGGTGACTGCACCGTACACATTTCCCGGCTCACGCGATAAAGGACTTGTCCTCGTGGTGGAGGACACGCAGGCTCATATGGACCTGATGCGGCTGGCGGTCACGTCGCGCGGGTACCGGATGCATGGTGTGCAGAGCGGAGAGGACGCAATGGTGTGGCTGGAGACAAACCGGCCGGATGTTATCCTGCTCGATATGCAGCTTCCGGGCGTCGACGGGTTCAGTGTGGCGGCGAAAATCAAGGGCAGCGTCGAGCTGAATGCCATTCCGCTTGTCGCCGTTACAGCAAGTGCCTTTGTAGACAATGAAGAACGGGCTCTGGCAAGTGGGTGTGACGCCTACCTGACGAAACCAATCGATCTGGCGAAGCTTCTTGCCACGATCGATACCGTCATGGCATGACATCACATATCCTGGTCGTCGACGACAGCGCCGACGAAGCGTATTACGCCCGTACGCGCCTGGAAGCCGAAGGTTACGACGTCTTGACCGCTGCAAATGGCACGGACGCGCTCCAGCTCATCGCAGCGAGACTGGTGGATCTGGTGCTTCTGGATGTCGGTCTGCCTGACATTGACGGGTTCGAGGTCTGCCGACGCATTCGAAGCTGGGAGCTGGAGACCTACGGCCACAATCCGGTCCTACCCGTTGTCATGGTGACGGGCCGGCCCAGCCACGATCGCGCAGCCGCTCTGGACGCGGGGGCAGACGATTTTCTGGGAAAGCCGACAAATCATATGGAGCTCCTCGCCCGCGTCCGGTCGCTGCTCCGTATCAAGAGCCTTCACGACCAGCTTGAGGCGCGGAACCGGCTGCTGTATGACGCACTCCAACGCTCTGTGTCGGCGCCGGTGGCAGAACGCATCGTGCAGGACCCTGAGCGGTACCTGCGGCCAGGAGGCGAACGACGCATAGTCAGCGTGCTCTTCGCCGATCTTCGAGGCTATAGCACAATCGCGGAGGCGCTGGAGCCGCAGCAGGCGATCGAGGTACTGAACACCTATCTAAGCTGCATCATCGATGTGATTTATGGCTACGGTGGAACGGTGAATCAGCTGCTGGGCGATGGCGTCATGTCGTTGTTCGGCGCGCCCATCTCCTATGGAGACGACGCCTGGCGAGCGGTGCAGGCCGCGCTGGATTTGCAGCATGAAAGCACGCGGCTGGAGCCGCCGGGACTTCCGGATGTGCGCCTCCCGATGGGAATCGGCATCACCACCGGCGAAGCGATTGTCGGCCACATAGGATCCGAACAACGGGTCGACTACACTGCCGTGGGCGCCGTGGTCAATCTCGCTGCCCGCTTTCAGGCACACGCCGGCCCGGGCCAGATTCTCATTACACAACCCACCTTGGAGCGAGTGCGCGATCTCGTCGTGGTCAATGACGTCGGTACGCAAAGTGTGCGCGGACACAGTGAGTGGATTCAGGCGTACGCCGTGCTGGGAAGGCGTGAGCCGGCCGGTGTAGTCGTCCCGGAGCGTTCCTTCGACCGCTAAGTACCTGGCGGTTGCGAAGAATTCTCCCTTTGACCAATTGGCAATAGCATCGAAACGACTTAGAGTGTAACAGGCCTGTCTTAACGCGGCAGATTGCGGTAAGAAAGGCGGGGGCACCAGGGCGAGGAGTGGTCTCGGTACGGGGGGAGAACCTGTACAGGGGAGCCTCGCCCTGGTGTGCGTTACTAGAGCACAGTCTGACCCATGGCGTCAAATCTTGACGAGACATGACAGGGTCTCTGTGCGTTTGTCCTGGTGCTCATAACGCGCAAAGGCCCATCCCCTCCGTGGCAGAGAGGATGGGCCGGTAGAGATGTGCTTATTCGGCGCGCAGGACGCGCATTGGCTTCTCCCCGGAAGCAGGCAGGGCGGTCAGAGCACTGGCGCCCATGGCGAGCAGCACTCCCAGAGCGATCAGGCCGGCGACGGTGAGCCAATCGAAGCTGGCACCGATTTTCAGGAGGTTCTGATCCACCAGGGCCGTCGCGACCATCGAAAGCCCCACCCCGGTGGCCGCACCCAGAAATCCTATGATCGCGTTTTCCACCAGCAGGAAGCGGACAATGGTGCCACGTCGAGCGCCTACCGCCTTCATGACACCGATGTCTCGGCGGCGCTCCAGCATGGCCAGTGCGACCGTATTGGCGATGATAATGACGCCGGCAAAGAGCGCCAGGGCTCCAATGATCTCGGGGAAGAGCGCTAGCTTGTCGATCGCTTTGATGATCAGAGTAGCGAAGCTACCTAAGTCAAGCACCAGATCCTGATGGAGCGAGCTACGCAGCGTCGCCACGTCTGCTTTGAGGTTGCTCTGGCGAATGTTGAGATACACCAGTGAGAAGTGCGAGCCACCGCGCGAGGTCAGTCCGACCTTTCGCAGGTAGCCCAGGTCGACCTCGTTGTTTGCCATGACGGACTGGCTGCTCTGACTGTCGACCATGCCGACCACCGTAAAAGGCAGAACTCGGGTACCGTCGCGGAACACGATCTGTGATCCAACGCGAACTCCAATGTGCTTGAGATCGTCGAACACAACGATGTGATTGGTTCCGGCATCGCGCGCGTCGAGCTCACGTCCAGAGGAGAAGGTCCAGTTGTAGTGATTCCTGGTTATGTCACGACCCTCGAGTCCGCGAGCATCGGATTCGATCTGCGTCAGGGTGTTGGAATCAACCTGGCCAGTCTTCCTCTGCGCTTGGAGGAGCGACGAGACGCTGTGCCCGTCGACGGAGACCAACAGCGCGCTATTGGAAATGGCGCCGACATCGTAGTGAAGCACACCTGGTAAGTGAGACACGGCGGAACGCGCCTGTTTTACCGCGGCTGCGTTTGGCGGGACTTGCATCACGACGTTTATGCCGAGCTGACTCGCGGATGACTGAGATGCGAAGGTTCGCAAATTCTGGGCTAGAATCGCGACCGAGCCAACGGCCAGCATGCCGACGCACAGGGCGAGCATGGTGGAGGCGAGGCGGCGTTTCTGCGTGTTCATGCTACGGAATGCCATGCGGAAAGAGAGGCGGCCGGCCGCGGGCAGCTTGCTGACCAGCCAAACGATGACGACGAAAATCTGGGTAAGGAGGGTAGCCGCGACCAGTGTGCCTGTGCCGGCAATGGCGCCGACGACAAGTGCGCGGACACCGCTTGCGATTCCGGCGTACTCCACCGCTATGCAGCCGACAGTCGCAGCAATGGCAAAGCACAGGAGAAACGTGCGAAAGCCAGGACGCCGAGGCAAGGTCACCACGTTTGCCGGAAGTCGCCGCAGACCGTCGATCACGGTCGCAACGGGGCGGCGGCGCAGATTGCCGGCGGTCCGTCGGATCCAACCGACGTGTGCCGACTCAAACTGACCATGCAGAGCAGCCACCGGGCGCGCTCGGCTGGCAGCCACGATTGGCAGGTAGGAGAAAAGTACGGTGGCCAGGATGCCGACC
>DASVZE010000097.1:0-4067 GCA_036391775.1 Chloroflexota bacterium
GGATCGCCGGCTCAAGATTGGTGCGCAGGTAATTCCAGTAATCGTCCGGGCGATACCAGCTTGAAGCAGCGGCCGGAGCCGTCTCTAAATATGCGCGGAATCCAAAGGGTTCAGCGGAAGCAAGGAAGCCGAAGGTGCTGCGCTCGTTCTGCCCGAACTGCCGCTTTGAAATTGGGCCGAGCAAAGCCGCCATGGACGGGTGCAGCGGCCAGCAGGCGTCGAGACTCTGGGCGAACCCCGCCCCCACTGACGGACGCCTACTTCTGATCGCTTCCGCGACAGCGTCGGCCGCATCGGATCCATCGCCGGGTCGACTGTCGACGACCAGCGCCCTTCCAATCAGCTCCACAATCTCGTCGCTAGCGGCCACCAACGGGATGTCGGAATAGCGTCCCTGGACCTTGGCCCAATCGTCACGGGTGTCGATGCCCTGTTTAGCCGCATATTGTGCAAACGATTGGTGCAGTATGCCGACTATCACGAGCTTCCCGGAAGCCCTAGCCGCTGCCTCAGCTAGCTCCTGGAAGAAATAGACGTCGTCTCCGATGCCAAGAGCGGCGGCCTCCAAGAACTTGCCCATCTCATCGATGACCAAGAGCACTCCATCGGAGCGCTTGTCCTCTGCAGCTTCGCAGAGCTCAGCGATTACCGAGGAGCCGGACCTCTTGCGCGAGTCGGCTCCGGTGACCTTGTGGAGCGCCTTGCCTATCTCGCCGGCAACGCTGGCGCGGCGCCCGACCACGGGGACGACCAGCCAGCCCCCATTCACCGGAAACGCTTTGTCGAAGGACGGCATGCCGCCGAGGCCAAGGGCCTTGCGAGCTTTCTTCCTGATCTCCTTGTCGGGGCCAATTGCGCTCGCCAAAGCAACAGCCAACGAGGATTTACCCCCGCCGAACGGCCCCGTCCAGGTGAAAGCGCGCTGACTGCTGTCGCGCAACTGTCTGCACATGCTCTCTATGGCCGAAGTGGCGGTGGCGTGACAGATGTACCCCTCGAGGGCGTCAGTGCGCCCTAGATCGGCATCGATCCTGATCGAGCGCTGGTAATGCCGCGATATGCGGACGATGTCGGAGAGGACGGGAGCTTGCTCAGCCATACGCCTTCTCGATCAGCCGCAGAGCCAATGTCTCAGAACCGGCCTCCTTCCGAATGACCTGCCGCAAGCCCGCAGTATCTGTCCATGAGAGCGCGCCGCCGGTGATCTCCTCGAGCACGAAAAGCCGCTCGGCGACGGAGTCCTCGTCGAGCTTGAAGACCCTACCGGGCGAGCCATCCCCGTATGCGATTGCCTCGAAAGCGAGAGAACTGATCGCGGGGGCCGATGCATCCCAATAGTCAATCAGGGCATAAGCGAAAAGCGCGTCATGCAGGGTGGATTTCGGCCCGCGCCGAAATGAGAAGTACCCCTTGCGCTCTTCCAGCAGCAAGCCAAGCTCTCCAAGGACTGGCTCCGCATAATCTTCCGGTGATCCTCGCACCCCTGACGGCGCGTAGCTCCGAAGGCAAGTCTCAATGTCGCGAGAAAGCGTCGAACTAGAAAGTCTGTGCTTAGGGTCAAGCTTTCTAGCAAACTCGGCAAGTGGTGTCTCAAGATCCTCCCGCGAGAACGTCGACGCCGTCACATGGTTAAACAGCCAATACCAAGTCGTCGCTCGATTGCCCTTCCCTGCAAGCCACCAATGAACGAGCCACGCGGTCGTTGGGTTCTCGGAATACGGGTCCAAGCCGCCATTGCTGAATATCCTCCGCGCCAAAGGGGAGATGCTATAGGCATCAGATGGACCTTCACGCAGTACATCGCAGGCCAAGGCCCAATGCTTGATGGAAGCCACCATGTTCTTGCCAACACCGAACAAGGCAATGGCGCTCTCGTCGGAAAAGGCGGACTTGGGTACTGTCCAATCAGCGCGCGAGCAGTCAAAAGCTTTCTTCAGCCACATCTGCCGCAGGGGGAACGTCTCATGTCCGGAGAAGTGCGAGACGTAACCCTGTGAGATGGCAGACGGGATCATGACGAAATTCTATCACCACTGGTGAGCTCATCCAGTCCGCGCCAGCCAACTGGACGCGTCCACCAGTCAAGGCCTCTTCGCGTCGCTGACATGCTGCCAAGCAATCAAAGAGAGTGCAAACGTTTGCACGCAAGACTAGCTATGCGTTGCCTAATTCTTAGGCACAAAAACGGCAACTTTGCATACGAGATGATGACTTGCCGAAGTTGCGAGCTCGTTCGCCAAAATGGCAATCTCGTAATATCAAGACCTTACAGAATGCAGTCTTACAAGGGCTGGTCGAAAAGGGTCCGCATTTGCCGGTTCCGTATGCAGAACTGCCAGGTCTACGCTCACAGTGCCTTGTTTTTATTGGCTTGAGATGCGGGGCGTAATATCAAAAAGGTGGCAGTCAAGTTGCGTCCGGCATTATCGGCGCCGACACCTGCCATCGAGCATCATGTTGTATTTCTGCACGTTGATTCTCGGTGCCGCTTGACGACCTTGGCATTCTTCGCGAACAGCGATTTGACGCTCCCAACCGTCGCATCAGAATAACAATTCATCCGCTGCAACTGTCTGCGCGGAGGTGAAATGGCGAGGAGTAGCAAGTGATGAGCAACATCCAGATCGTGATCGCTGGCGGAGTCTGGCGGGTAGCGTCCGTCTCTGTACAACCCGAACTCTTCCTCCGTGATTGGACGGTTTATGAGATCCAGCCCAAGCTGACGCGGCACTTCGTCGGCTACAACATGCAAGATCGCGAAGGTCGTGTTTCGTCCGCCGTCCAGACTTTTGACCCGAGCACCGGCACCGGCATTACGAAGTCCGGTCGCACGTACCAACTGATCGGTGCGCCTGGGCACGATCCCGATGGAGAGTACGTCTGGAAACGATGGTGCGCATTGCAGTACACCCCGGTCGAAAACTTTACGGACGTCAGCGAGGAGATATGGCGTTCAATGGTTGCGCAAGGTCAGCGAGCGGCCGATGAAGGCCCTGGGGCCGGGAGTATTGAGCCGGGACGCCGAAGCACTGACGACGTCAGTTGATCCGGGCCGGCCGCGATGATGACCTTTGACGACGCGCTGCTCGGCCGCTTCCGCTTGGCCGAACACCTAGTGGTGTTCACGGGTGCTGGCGCTTCGGCCGAGAGCGGCATCCCGACGTTCCGGGATGCACTTACTGGACTCTGGGAAAATTTCGACCCTCTCGCACTGGCCACACCGGAAGGGTTTGAGCAGGATCCGGGACTGATCTGGGGCTGGTACGAGTGGCGCCGTGGCGAAGTGATGCGCTGCAAGCCCAATAGGGCTCACACTACCATTGCCGACCTAGCCCGCCATAAGCGTGTAACGGTAATAACCCAGAACGTTGACGACCTGCACGAGCGCGCGGGTAGCCCGGACGTCGTTCACCTGCACGGCAGTCTTCAACACCCGCGCTGCTTCAAGTGCGGAAGACCGGGAAACTATCCGCCGGGTATTCCCAATGAACCTCCCGGGGGACGTCGGCTATTGCCGCCTCGATGCAATTGCGGTGGACTGCTCCGCCCGGGAGTGGTCTGGTTTCACGAATCTTTGCCGCAGGAGGCTTGGCACCGAGCCGAGGCGGCAGCCGGCCATTGCGACATCTTCATGAGCGTCGGCACTTCGTCGGTGGTCTATCCTGCTGCAGAACTACCCTACATTGCCGCCCGGACGGGCGCCTGCGTCGTCCAGGTAAATCCCGAGCCAACCGAGCTCGACCCCGTCGCCGGATTCAACCTGCGCGGGACAGCCGGTGAAGTTCTACCCGCTCTCTACGCGGCCGCGTGGCCGGAAGCACCAGAGAAAGCAAGCTAGGTCGGCCAGAGCTGCCTGACGGCTCGACAGCCCGGCGGCGTCACCCGCCGAGATCTGCTGCGCTGGTCCTAGCTCAAACTCGCTCTTGGACGACCCGGACCTCGGCTATCGGACGGTGTGGAGACTTGAGGGGCTCCGAGCCGTCGATCCAGGTGCGCGTAGAAGACATCAGGGTGCCAATAGACCCGGCGACCGATCGGGGTCGGTGCCGGCAGCGCTCCATGGGCGA
>DASVZE010000098.1:0-5645 GCA_036391775.1 Chloroflexota bacterium
ATCGTATGGAACACGCTTCTGCGTCACCGATCTGCTGCCGTTCGACCACTCAACCAGGGTAAAGGCAGCGCGCCGGTCTCCATCTTTGGGATGTCCCACACTGGAAACATCGATCAGAAGAGTTCTCTTCACCGGACGTACATACGGAATATGCAGATGACCAAAAGCGAGCATGGGCGCCGTTACCCCTTCCAGATACGGCTCCAGCTCCTCTTCCGACATGGTGGGATAGAGATGGTCGTCCAGCGTCTTGGGATTGGCGTGGACCACCAGGATGCTCTCCCCCGCCTCTCCCTCCACCGTCACCGAGCGAGGAAGTGAGCCAAGACGTACCAGCCTTTGCTCTCCCAGTTGCTCCCTGGTCCAGCGGACGATGTCTGCCACGCGGGGCTTCAGATCCTCGGGAGGTGAAACGACGTCGCAGTCCGCATTGCCCACGACGAGCATCCAGCCGAGCTCCTGGAGGAGATCCAGCACCTCGGCCGGCTGTGGACCCTCCAGGCAGAAATCCCCCGCAACGACGACCTGATCACAGGTCGGTAGCGACGCTTGAACCGCCAGCAGTGCCTGTAGATTTCCATGGATATCGGACAGCAACCCAATACGCCGCGCCATGACCGAGTATAGGCTGAGTGGGATGCAACGAAAGCAGCCGGCCGTGGCACCGTCACTCCGTGGCCTCCTGGAGCGTTGTACAGACCGAGGACATAACAAGTATTTCTATGCGACGTCTTTTCGCCATCCTCGTGCTCTTTGCTGCCGTTCCGGCGTCGAGCAGCCGTGTCGCCGCAGCCGCGCCCGGGCAGGTGTCGGTGCGCGCTCATGGGGTGAAGCTCACGCTGACCGTGCCTCGCCGCGTCTACCCACAGAACGCTTTGATCGCCGTCCACGTGTCGCTCAGGAACGTGTCTCGACGAACCATCTGGGAGGCGCCCATGGTCGTCGGCTACTGCTACCGGGTAGATTTTCTGGTCGATGTCCTGGACACTAAGGGCCAACCGCTGTCTCCCCTGCCGCCCGCCCCTGGACCCTATCCTCCCTGCCCCGCTCCTCTCCCCTACCCGCTCCATCCCGCGCAAACCCTCAGCCGCACTGTCTTTGTCGTGCTGCTGGCGGGCCGGTTACGAGCCACGGCCAACGTCAATACCCTCTCCGGCACGCGGAACTACGCAGGCATGGACCTGGTTACACCGGTGGTCACGGTCACTCTTCACCCTGCAAGCGCTCCAGCGGTCACGGTGCAAACTCCCAGCAACACGGTCGCGGTTGTGGCGAAGCCGCCCGACGCCAAAGGACCGCTGCGCTACGAACAATGGTCGATCTGCGGAGTAGGGGGCGCGAGAGTCCTCACATGGTCCACGGCCGCGAGCAGCTCGGTGGATGCGGGCTGTCTGCAACCCCGTGAATGGCATCTGGTGGCCGGGTGGGTCAACTATCCGGTTGCCTTCGTGAACATGAAGTCCCCCACCGCATCCATTGTCCTTACCCCACCGTTCTCGGCCACTCCGTACACGATTCACGTGGGCGAGGTGCTCGAGGTGAAGGTACTCCTCCTGGGCCCCGGCGAGGATGTGGCGGACGCCGATTCGGCATATCTACGTCTTCTGTCCACGGCGGCTATCGGCGCCGAGCCGGTCCGGTACGACTGGCGCTGGCAAGCGCTGAAGACGGGAAACACGCAGATCACCATCAATCGCCAGTATCCGTCGGGATTGCAGTATGTCATTCGGCTGCACATCGTGCCATAAGAGCGTGCAGGAGAACCACCCGTAGCCGACCCCACGCCGGTGCGGCAGGAGCGGCCAAGTCCCCCAGATCTCTCGTCGAATTGGGAACCCTTTTTGACGATGACCGGCGGGCAGGTACGCGGTAACGACGTTCCTGATCCGCACTTCGCGAGCCTGATGCGCCAGCAGGGAGTTGCGAGCATCTACACGCGTGACCGGGATTTCCGGAAATATGAGGGTCTACGTGTGCGGGACCCACTCGCGTAACCGAGACGTTGAGCATTCCGGCAGTAGGCCCATCGGGACATATGCGAAGTACCATGGGGTACGCGCGAAACTGCTAGTCGTAACATTGGGGAGACACTATACCCTCGCGCTGAAGGATTCGTCATGGTCGACACCACGCCTGCCTCCAAGAAGACGCGAGAACAAACGGCAGTTAATCTCAGCGCGCCCAAGCTCTACGTTAACCGCGAGCTCAGTAGCCTGGAGTTCTTTGATCGGGTGCTGGCCCAGGCAGCCGATGCGCGGCATCCTCTTCTGGAGCGCGTGAAATTCCTCGCCATCGTCAGCAGTAACCTGGACGAGTTCTTTATGATCCGGGTCTCGGACTTGCTGGAGCAGATGGACGCCGGAATCGAGGAGGTGCCGGCAGACGGCATGACTGCCGTCCAGCAGCTCACCGCTATTCGGCGCCGGGTCACGGCGATGTATGAGGAGCAGCATCGCATCTATCGCGAGGAGCTGTTGCCGCAACTTTCCGACAAGAGCATCCGGATTGTCGATCTAAGTGAGCTGACCTCCGCCCAGCGTGCCGGATTGCGCACCTACTTCGAGCAGGAAGTGTTTCCCGTTCTCACGCCACTGGCGGTCGATCCGGGGCACCCCTTTCCGCATATCTCAAATCAGAGCATAAACTTGGCAGTCGAGCTCCATAGCGGCGGTCCCGAAGCGCGGTTTGCCCGGCTCAAGATTCCGGACGTCATTCCACGTCTGCTTCATGTGGAGGGGATTCTCGACCAGCATGTGGAAAGCAAGCGGGCCAAGTACACCTTTGTCTGGCTCGATCAGCTCGTGGCCCAGAACCTCTCGTCCCTCTTTCCGGGGGTTCCGGTGCTGGCTTCCTATAGCTTTCGCGTGGTGCGAGACGCCGACATCGAGATTCACGAGGAAGAAGGCGTTGACCTGCGGCTCAGTATGGAGCGTGTGCTGCGCCAGCGACGTTTTGGCGAGGCCGTTCTGCTCTCGATGGAACCGGGGACACCCCACCGCATTCGCCGTCTGCTCATCGAAGGGCTGCGCATCAGCAGCGATGAGACCTACGCTGTGGAGAAGCCCATCGGGTTGGGCAGTCTGATGCAACTGACCTCAGTTGACCGACCGGACCTGAAATACCCGCCGTATGTGCCGCGTGTCCCCAGCGATGTCAACGCGGGCGAGCCCATTCTCAATACGGTGGAACGGCGTGACGTTCTGGTGCATCATCCCTATGACTCATTTGCGCCGGTCGTGGATATGCTCAACATCGCCGCGCGCGACGATAGCGTGCTGGCAGTCAAGCAGACACTCTATCGCGTGGGCACGGATGCGCCGGTGGTGCGGGCTCTGTTGAACGCGGCGAATCACGGCAAGCAAGTGGCTGTCCTGGTCGAGCTCAAGGCGCGCTTCGACGAAGCATCCAACATCGAATGGGCACGCGAGCTGGAGCGGGCGGGCGTGCACGTGGTCTATGGATTTGTCGGGCTCAAGACCCACGCCAAAGTTGCCCTGGTGGTACGGAAGGAACGCGAGGGTATTCGGCGTGACCTCCACCTGGGAACCGGCAACTACAACGTCTCGACAGCTCGCGGCTATACCGATCTTGGGTTATTTACCTCCGATCCGGACTTCGGAGCAGATGCCACCGATCTCTTCAACTTCCTCACCGGCTACTCCGAGCAGATCGCCTATCGCAAGTTCCTGGTGGCCCCGGTCAACCTGCGTCAAGGTTTGCTGGATCGGATCGAGCGAGAGATCAAACAGCACCGTGAAAACGGGGATGGCCGGCTCATCTTCAAGATGAACAGCCTGGGTGACGTGGAGTTCATCAAGGCGCTCTATCGCGCGTCGCAGGCCGGGGTGAAGATCGACCTCATCGTGCGGGGAATCTGTTGCTTGCGACCGCGAGTTCCGGGAGTCAGCGAGAATATCCGCGTGACGTCCATCGTGGGCCGTTTCCTGGAGCACAGCCGCGTCTACTACTTCCACAACGCCGGCTATCCGGAGATCTACACCGGTAGCGCCGATCTGCTGCGCCGCAACCTGGACAATCGGGTTGAAGTTCTATTTCCTATTCAAGACCGCGGACTGCAGGAACGTATTTACGAGCGCATCCTGTGCGTGCAGCTGAAGGACACCGTCAATTCCTGGGAGCAGCAGCAGGATGGAAGCTACACACGCATCAAACCCGCCCCAGGCAAAGAGCCCTTTGATTGTCAGGCGTGGAGTATGACCAACGGTGGCTAACCGCAACCGGAAGTCCAACGGCGATTACGTGCTGGGCGTCGACCTTGGTGGCACCAAGGTCCTTGCCGGTGTCATCGATCTCAAGACCGGCAAGGTGCTGAGCGCCGCCAAAAAGCGCTCGCATGCGGAGCACACCTCCCAGGACCTTGTCGTGAGGCTGGTCGAGGCATCCCATACGGCGATCGAGCAGAGTGAGGTCGACCGGCAGGATATTCGGAGCGTCGGCATTGGGGTGGCGGGACAGATCGACCGGGAAAAGGGTGTGGTGGTGAGCGCTCCCAACCTGGCGCATATGGCAAATGTCAGGCTAGCCTCCCTGGTAGAGAAGGATCTCGGTCTGCCCGTCCATATCTTTAACGACGTGGAGGCAGCCGCTGCCGGTGAAGCGGCTTGCGGTTCCGGAGCCGGCAAACAGGATTTTGTGGTGGTATTCGTGGGAACCGGGATCGGTGGCAGTATCTACCGCAAAGGCAAGCCGTACCTGGGCGCCACTCACACCGCCGGAGAGCTGGGACATATGGTGGTTGATCTGAACGGCCGGCTCTGCGGCTGCGGCGGCCTGGGTCACCTGGAGGCGTATGCCTCGCGAACCGCTATTGTACGAAGCATATTGAACGCCCTTCACGCCGGGCGTGAAAGCGTGCTCCGTGATGTGGTGGAAGAGATCAATCCCAACGACCCGGGTGGGAGCGGCATCCGCTCCAAAGCGCTCTCTCGCGCGGTAGCAGCCGAGGATGCCCTGACACGCGATATGCTTCTCACCGGCGCCGAGTTTCTGGGAGCCGGCCTCGCGTCGATCATCAACTTCTACAACCCTCCGCTGATCATTCTCGGTGGGGGGCTCATCGAGGCTGTGGACATGTTTTTCGACGCCGTGGCTCAATACACCCGCCGTTCAGCGCTCCAGGTCGCCGGCAGGGGTGTGGAGATCGTGAAATCCGGCCTCGGCGATTATTCGGGGATCGTGGGAGCGGCGGTACTCTCCGGCGCCCACGCCTGAGTGTTACAGGCACTCCGTTCAGATGGGCAATCTCTCTTCTTTATCTCCTGAAGGCACCAGCCTGGCCAGAAGATGGTCTAGCTGCCGCACCTCTTCCGGTTCCAGACGGCTCACCATGTGCCGCTCAATGCCCTGCAGGTGGATTTCCGTGGCACGCCGCAGCATGCCCCATCCCGCCGGTGTCAGCGCGACATACTGAACGCGCCGATCCGTTGCACAGGGCCGGCGTTCCACCATCCCGGCCTGCTCCATGCGGTCGACCAGCCGCGTAACTCCTCCGCTGGTAAAAGCGGTAGCATTGACCAGCTCATTCATCGGCCGCATGCCGGCTGGACTGCGACCAACGTGCAACAGGACACCATACCAGGCAAGAGGAATGCCCACCGCCTCCTCGAGCTCCTTGCCCAGGAGAT